>JAIPDI010000034.1 GCA_021737785.1 Deltaproteobacteria bacterium | reverse complement strand
GTCTCATGCTTGAACTGATGGCCAGAGGCGGGATGAGGGTTGGTGAAGTCCTGAAACTCAGGGCGATGGACGTCCATGACCGGAAACTGACGCTGAGGGACCCGAAAAGCGGCAAAGAACGGGAGTATGTTTTCATCCCGCAGAAAGTGGCTGACCGGCTCAAGGAATACATCCGGGACAACGGGATTCAGCCGGATCAGAGAATTTTTCCTTTGTCCTACGAGGCCACACGGAGCATGGTCAAGAAGGCTGGCGAAAGGGTCGGGATTCGGCTCAGGCCACATGATCTCAGACGGCATGCTGCGACATATGCCTCCCGGTCAGGCGTTCCCATCGAGATTGTGTCAAAAGTCATCTTACGGCACGCGAATCTGTCAACCACTCAAATTTACTTGGGAAAAGTGCCTGATACCGAGGCCATGAGATGGATCGAGAATATCTATGCGTAACGTGATCGGGCTGGGGTGGAGGTATAGAAAACCTTCACCCCGGCAACCATTTTAATGCTATGTATCTTACCGATATTAATCGTCTTTTATCGACTGAGACATGGCAGTTATGTCACGTTTTCGGTGGTGATGAAACCGTGACATATCCAGATGGTAACTCCTGTGAAACATGAAGCTTCGCCGACACATTCCGCACCATTTTATCTTTTTTCTAATCCTATGCGACACTTCTCTGCTGATAACCCATCTGGTCACCAACGGAAATCCTTTCCACCAGCTCGTCTATTTTCCTCTGAAGAATGGTATAATCAGATATCTTGAGAAAGCCCTCATCGCACAATTGGCGATAAATATTTCGGCTGAGTTTATTCAAAGGGCAAACGATAGCCTTAATATGAGGCTGGATTGATTTTATTGCTTTTAACAGTTCTTCCTCGCACTTTGCCGGAAGACTTTCATCAATCATGGCCAGCTCTATATCATTGTCCCGGGCAATATTCTCGGCTTCTCTGCAGCTGGAGGCCACAAAAACCTGATGCCCATCCTCGAAAAGGACCTCACGATACAAGGAAGCCAGATGGGGGTAGCTCTCTACGATTAGTATTTTTGACATGAGGGCACCACCTTTCTCTCCCGCTCAACAAGGAGGCGTTAACGCAGTATTTAAAGAACAGCTGTCGGACTCAAGCAGAAATCTTGCCAAGCTTTTCCGGAATATTTCAAGTAACAAGTTCTGTATGTGTATCTCCTCGTCTCGGTTGTAAAATCAATATAATTTCGGGTTTGCTCCAACCAGTAACCCCTTTGATCCTCTTTATCTTAAAATAATCATCACGGGAGTATTGTCTATTATCATTTAGATGGCCACAGCGTGGCTTTGGACCTTCATGGTCCTGTCGATGAGGCCATCTATTTCGATATCGCAAGCCTAATCTTTACCATAGCCTTATTTCCATTGATGAGCGGTGAAAGGCCCTCTGGTTGCGTTGGAGCAGCGATTTCCCCAATCACACCGGCATAACCTACTGTCTCATAAGGTATATCCGACTGATATTCCATAATATTTACCTTACAAACGCTGATATGGCAGATATGTCACGTTTTGGGCGGTGCTGAATCTGTGAGTTATCCAGATGGTAACTCCTGGGGGTACACAATGTTTGACCCACCTTGCCATGACCCCAGCCAGGCGCTCATAGTAATCAAACAAAGTCCTCTGCCTGTCCCGACTCAAACGGTTTGCAGTTGCCTGCGGCCTATGGTAAATTATTTACAGAATCCAATCCATATCTGATTGGTGCCTTTATGATATATTGGTTCTGCAGGCTCGTCAGATGCAATAGTTTAAGCGCCGGTTTATCTTGGGAGTTCGGGACAGACCCTTCACTCATAACTGATGTCTGGGTCGGTATCTGATAGAGGACCTCTACGAATGCGCCAAAGAACACCCCATTTGACGTGATCATCATTGGCTCCGGGCCCGGGGGCCGCGTCGGCAACTCATGAACTGAGCAGATTCGGGAAACGAATCTTGATATTAGAGAGGGGATCTGGAGATAAGATCAAACGCACTCCTCTTCAAGGCGCATCATTAGAGATGATCTCTTGGCAGGGCCTCATGGGCGTTCTGACGGCCAGTGATGAACGCCAGGAAAGGCCTATGAGCGGCATCCAGGTGAAGTCCACCACGCGATTATGATGATATGACAGACAAAATTTCCATGAAATACTCTTTGGATAAGGACTTGGCATCATGTCGGATGTTGCCTTGGTAAGGGGTGATGATCGGCGGCGGAATATCCTCAGGGCTCTTGAGCTTATAGAGGGGCAGATCCGCTTAGGGGAACGCATTGTGGTCAAACCTAACATGGTTTCGGTGACCAAGCCCCTGTCTGGGACCCATCCCGAAGCCCTCGATGCGGTGTTGGAATTTATCCGCCAGCGTACGGACAGGGAGATTGTGGTGGCTGAAGGCTCTGCCCATGCCGATTCAATAAAAGGGTTTGAGGTTTATGGACTGGCCAAGGTGGCCAAGCGTTATGGGGCGCGGTTGGTGGAGCTTAACCGGGACCGTTGGGTTGAAGTCAAAGTTGTAAATAGGGACTTGCAGCCCATAACACTGCGCTTTGCCCAAACCGTAGCGGAAAGCGATTGTCGCATCTCCCTGACCCCGATGAAGACCCACGATGCGGTAATCGTCACTTTATCGTTAAAAAATCTGGTGATGGGCAGTCTGATAAGCCGGGGGATAGCAAATCTGGATAGGCTGTCGCACAGGCTGAGCCACTGGGTTCGGCCAAAGAATGCCGTATATCCCCGAGGCATGGGCTGGGTAGTAAAATATATTCTGCGAAGCGACAAGGTAACCATGCATCAAACCTACCCCACCTTGAATTACAATCTCTTTCTCATCGCCAGAAGTTTTCCCCCTCACCTGGCAATTCTGGACGGTTTCACGGCCATGGAAGGGCCGGGGCCAACACAGGGAAAACCAGTGGATCTCCGTCTCGCAGTGGCTTCAACTGATTTCATAGCCGCTGACAGCATTGGCACTCGCATTATGGGTTTCGACCCCCTGGAAGTAGGCTATCTCCACCACGCCATCGCGGGCGGCCTGGGTGAGGGTCCATTGGATCGAATAAAGATTCTGGGGGAGCTGCTGGAAGATTGCATTCGCCCATTCGAGCCTCATCCCAACTACCGACGCCAGCGGGACTGGAAACACCCCGGGGTGGAGGAACTGCGTACCTCACTGGTGACATAGGTTCGATTCAATAAATGGATTGATGTTGTCAAGAATAAGGAGAACGCCTGATGTCTTCGAACGACTGCGAAAAATGTAGCTTTAGGGCAAAATATGACAATAATTCCAAATCAATTTTAGGCCGGTTATGGAAATGGCACATTAGTTGGTGTCCCGGATGGAAAAGGTATATGGAATCTCTTCCTGATGATGAAAGGTCTGCATTGGCTGAAAAGTATGATTTAAAAAAATACAAATAGTCAGTACGTATCCTCGCTCGATCTTGCCTATCAGGGGCTGATGCAGGGCGATACTATCAGTGTGTTGAGGATAACTTTGAGGTGCTGGAGCAGGTCTATGGCGAGCGGTTCGCTACCCAGCACGGGTTTTTCCGGCCCTATGTGAAACAGGTGATCTACCGTTTCCTGGACTGCGGCATCAACCATAACGGCTTCGCGAGGGTCAAATGCGAAGACTGCGGGCACGAATATTTATTGGGGTTTTCATGCAAGCGCCGCCATTTCTGTCCATCCCGCCACCAGAAACGGGTGGCTAGGCTTTCCGCTGCCATAGCATCGGAGAGGAATTCATATTTGTTTGACGCCGATGCGCTAAAAGCGGAACTCACCCCGCAGCATGGCGGCAAAGATGGCGGTTTCATCATTGTTTCCCAAAGGATTCATGACATACTGGAGGTCCGGGGAGATGAAGAAGTGCTTGGAGAGCCGAATCCGATAATAGGTTTCCAGGTGTATCTCCGTTCCCTGATGGGGCGTGTCCGGGTTGGCCTTGAGACCTGATATGCCGAAACCGAAAATATCGGCTTCCCGTCCCGGCAGGAGGCCGGTGACGCGGGTCCCGGCCGACCAGAACCAGGGCGTTTCATAGACGTCCCGGTTCTGATATGCCAGGCGGGCGAACACACCGAAATCGGGGGCGACGTATTGGTCGACGCTCATGCCGATTCCCCATCCTTTTTCGTATCCTGGCGCGGCGAGTCTGGGGTGATCATAGGATTTGACCCAGCCATAGAGCCGATAGTGCCCGCCGAGGCCCTGTATGCCGGGGGTGAAGGCGGCCTGTCCTGCCACAAAGGGACCTTTCAGCATCTGCTCCCACACGCTTTTTGCGGCCACGTTATCATTCATGGGATGGGAAGACGACTGGCCGAGCAACAGCAGGTGGAGGTCCTTTGACGGGGTCCCGCCGACGGCGATGAACGGGGCATATTCATCTTCATCATCCAGAACAGGGTTGTCCACCAGCGGCTGACCGATGAACTGAGTCCTCGAATCATTGGCAAAGGCATTGAGGTCTAAAAAGGTTTCGCCATCTGTTTTCCCAAAGACGACAAATGCCTGGTCCCCATCAAATGTGTGGGAATAGTAAAGCTTCTGCAGTCGGAGGCGGCCATTGTCCTTATCGCCCACATTGGTTTCCAGAAGATTGGCCAGAACAATGCCTTCCTGAGCCAGATCCACCCGGTTGTTTGTGTACCGCAGCCTCACATGAAGGGTCCCCTGGGCGGTCGGCTTCCAGACGCCGATGAGCTGGGGAGAAATGCACGCGGTAAAATTTTCTTTGTGCCCCTGATTTTCTAATGTGGCATTGGCATACTGCTGATAATAGCCGACCACGCTGCCATGAAAGGTGACGGTTTCGCTGAGATATTGCTCCAGGCTTTGAGGAAAGCATACGTCCCATTTCTCAAAACCTCGATTCTCTTCCCCGGACTGTGCAAACGATAAGGAACCGGCTGTTAAATGCAGCAATATACCGCACAGCGCCATCATAAGAAGGCGGCGTATCCTGCTCAAGCGCCGGTTGCTTATGTATGAATGGCGGGATATCAGTTGGGCGTATTCGGTGCGGCTGGATGGGTTTTGCTCTAAGAATCGTCCGACTGAGAGATTGTTCATGATAAAAAAGGGCATGATTTGAAAAAGACATAGAGAAATAACTCCGCTGAGTCAAGGAAAAAGACATAATCAGAATTTTTGGCCGGCTTACCTTCCAGAATATGCCCGCCCGATTTGACTTTGCCGGTGTTTTCACATATGGTCCGTCAACCAATCAAAAACAGACGCCGTAAATACCTTAACCGGGAGGCTGCACATGACCACGATGGCCAAAAAGTATGGTCACGGATCCATTCTGGCATGGTTTATCTGGGCAATCGCGACGGGATATTTTTTCTGGGACTATCTGCAGCAGGTGGCGCCGGGCGCCATGGGTCCCTACTGGCTGAAGGCATTTCATATCGATAATGCCACGCTGGGCGTCATCGCCGGTTTCTATTTTTATTCTTACGGAATTATGCAGATCCCGGTGGGATTGATCGGGGACCATTTCGGTCCGCATCGCCCGCTCATCGCCGCCGCATGCGTGGCGGTTGCCGGCAACATTCTCCTCGCTCTGGCCAGCGACCCTCTGTCCGCTGAAATGGCCCGCCTGATGATCGGCGCAGGGACCGCATTCTCATTTGTATCCTGTCTCAAACTCATTTCCAACTGGTTTCCACATCGATATTTCGGCACACTGGTTGGATTGACCTCTCTCATCGGCATGATCGGCGGCATCAGCGGCGAGGCCCCCCTTTCCGCTGCAGTCGGCGCATTTGGGTGGCGCATGACCATCTGGATCCTGGCGGCTGTCGGGGTCGGACTGGCGCTGCTGATCGTTTTTGTGGTGCGGGACCACCCGGCCAATGCTACCCGGTGGGAAGACCATCCTGCCAAGAGCCGTGGCGGGCACAAGACTCTCTCCGACCTCAAGCACGTATTCCTGAGCGGACAAACCTGGATGTGCGGCGCCTATGTATCCGGGATGAATGCCATCTACTTTGTATTCGGGGCCCTCTGGGGGGCGGATTTTTTTGTGCAGTATTATGATATTACCAAGGTTCAGGCCGAGGGGGCCATGTCCATGCTTTTTGTGGGCGGCATTCCAGGCAGTTTCTTTTTTGGGTGGTTTTCAGACAAGATCGGACAGCGCAAGATGCCGATGCTGGGGGCGGGCATTATTGCGGTGGCGGTCCTCTCTTTTGTCATCTACGGACCCCGCATGCCCTTATCCGTGCTCTATGCGCTGCTGATCGTTCAGGGTTTCATGTGCAGCGCCTATGTCGTGGCCTTTGCACTGGGAAATGATGTGCGGCCTCCGGGGTCGGCAGGCATTTCCGTGGGGTTCATCAACACCTGCTCGGTGGCCAGCAGCGCCATTTTTCAGCCGGGAGTGGGGACGATTCTCGATTCATTAGGCGGGGAAACGTCCGCCACTGTGGGCGAATATCAAATTGCCCTGAGCACCATGGTCGGTTTGGTGGTGATGGCCCTGCTTGTGGCCGTTTTTTCGAAGGAGACCCATTGCCGACCCCTGTATGAGAATGGGGATACGAACAGCTCTGATGCGCAATGAGTCATTGCCTTATGCTATAGTCTTTCAGAATAATAATTTCCGCGTTGTTGGGTTACTCTGGATTGAGAGCAAAGGGAAGATTTCGTCTCTGCTTGGACCGTATGTCGCAGATCGAGAACTCAAGTCTCCTAAGCCGCTCCACCCAACCTACATCGCTAGGGAAAGGTTTTCATTATCGTCCGTCTGCATCATTCCTGAAACCCGAAACCTGAAATCTGAAACCTGGCCGTCAACGGCTACAAAGAAGGAGCGTCATGGAGAAAGCGGTCCCGATATCTGAAAAAGAAACGACGCAAGCAGCGCCATTGCGAACGCATAAACATCTGCTGTATGCGCTCATGGCAGGCGCTCTGGCACTTGGTTTCCTTTTCCAACCGGTCGTCCTGGCCGGGACAGGCGGCATCGTCGTCGTTGAGAGGATTTGTTCCAGTAAATCCGATGGCCTGAATCTGGCCATTGCCAATATTCACAATGTCGTTTCCAACACCCGGAAGGGCATCGAGGCCGGGGAAAGCATTGAAAAGAACAAGACCCGCATTCTCAACCTGGTGGACATGGCCAAAGCAAAAGGGGCCAACATGATCCTTTTCCCGGAGTTTTCCCTCACCGGGTACTTCTGGTCGGATCCCGACTGGAAAAAGGAAGAGAAGGCGGAGCGGGAACTGATGAAGGGTTTCAGACAGGCGGTGAGGAAACGGGACCCGCATCGAGAACTTTTTGAGGCCTACAATCCCAAAGGGTATGCCCCCTGCTGGGCCTATATGAACAAAGGAGCGCTCGACAATCACAAGGAATGGCTCAAGCAGTTGAAAGGGAAACTGGATGACACCCTGCAATATGTCATCTTCAATGCTCTCCGAAGGGACCCGGAGTCTCCGTCTCAGGTTGCCGGCCCTGACAACAAGCTGCTGAACTCGACCTATGTGGTGGACAAAAATTTCAATTGCGACGATCTATCCGAGAACGAGACCGCCCGCATTTATGACAAGACCTTTCTGCCCGGCATCGAGAATGTCTATGAAAAATCGGGGCGGGACGACGTCTTGGTGATTGACACCCCCTGGGGCCGTTTCGGATTCACCACGTGCTACGACATGTGCTTCAGTCAGCTTTATGAAACCTATGGGATGAAGAACCGGGTGGACGGCGTGATCGAGCTGGCCAGCTGGCGGGGGCCTGCGGTTCGGGCCTATCCCATGATGAACGTCCGAACGGATGAATACTACGGCTATCAGTGGAACCTCATGGCCGCGGCCCGTGCCGCCACCAATCAGATCTGGATGATTGCCTGCAATTCCGTGGGGCTGCAGCGCAACGGAAATTATGTTTTCTGGGGGAGTTCAGGTATTTGGGCGCCTTCAGGCATTCCTCTGTTTCAGGCCTCCAACTCCGAACAACAGTTGTGCATGCTGCATCAGGTGGATATCCGCTACGAAGTGGAAAGCGAGACCCATGCCTTTGACTTTTACAACAGCTTCAAGAAGATCTACCGGCCCATTTTAGGGATGCGCGCATTTACCCGGATGGAACCGAAGCCCGCTGTTGGCGAAGACAAGCAATGACGCGCCATTGCTCATGTTGTCCAGTCGTAAGCGTCAGACCAACCCATCCGGCGCTGGGTTGCAGGACAGGGTATGGGATAGAGGCTCGGAGAGATAGATCCTGGGCCTACGTTCCTTGACAATCGATTTTGAGGGGAGACTGACGATTACCGAGGTTGGACGATCAGCCCTTGCGCATCTTTTGGAACAGGCTGCCACTGATCCGGAAGAAGTTCCCGAAGTCGTTCAGGCCGTGAGTTGATCGGGAAATCGGCTGAGGTGCTCCAAGGGATTTCTGTTGAAAAACACGCGAAGTCATTCGATGTTTTCCACTCCGATGGGATTACTCCCGCTAACAATGAGGAACTACCTCTTACACGTGCGACCCAAAATGGTGAGGTGGTTAGAGAGGAAGAGTGGGTGCTCAGAAGACCCGACGGGACAAGGTTCCCTATACTTTGCACCGCTGCGCCGATTCGAGATTCGCAGGGGAATATCACAGGCGGAGTAATAGGGTGGCAGGACATCACCGAGCGCAAACGG
Source organism: Deltaproteobacteria bacterium (assembly GCA_021737785.1). Classification (NCBI taxonomy): domain Bacteria; kingdom Pseudomonadati; phylum Myxococcota; class Myxococcia; species Deltaproteobacteria bacterium. The sequence goes on along the minus strand of JAIPDI010000034.1, from coordinate 49,864 downwards.
GCGGAGGAAAACCTGCGGAAACTCAATGAAACCCTGGAACAGCAGGTGGTCGAGCGTACCGATCTGGCAGAGTCCCGGGCCAAGCAGTTGCAGGCGCTGGTATCGGAGCTCACAATTGCCGAACAGCGGGAGCGGCGGCGTTTAGCTGAAATTCTTCACGATCACCTTCAGCAGATTCTGGTAGGGGCCAAGGTCAATTGCGAAGTTTTATCCACCAATATCAATCCGGAAAATAAGCAGATCGCTGAAAATGTTATGAATCTCATCAACCAGTCTATTCAAACTTCCCGTACTTTGACTGCCGAACTGTCTCCACCGATCTTACAGCAAAACAGCCTTTCCGCCATACTGCAATGGCTTGCCCGCTGGATGAAAGAAACCCATGGCATGACCGTCGAAATGCAAACAGATCTTTCTTTAGATCCTCATAAGGAAGAGACCACCATACATTTATTTCAATCCGTCCGTGAACTGCTTTTCAATGCGGTCAAGCACGCCGGAGTCAAATCGGCACGGGTTAAAATGGCTTTAGATGACGAGAACCATCTCCGTGTTACAGTAAAAGATCATGGACTCGGATTCGATCCTGATACGATCTGGGAAAAGGCACGGGCCGGATCGGGATTCGGCCTTTTCAGTATCTACGAGAGACTGAAACTTATGGGCGGGAGTTTTGAAATCAAAAGCTCACCGGGGAACGGAACTGTTTTTTCGCTGATTGTTCCGGTGGATACAAGCCCGGAAAAAGATGACAACCGCATCCGGGAAATTACCACTCAGGTCAAAAAAGTAAAATCCGGAGACAAAATCCGGGTCCTCCTTGTCGATGACCACACGGTTGTCCGCCAGGGACTCGCCACCTTGCTTACGTTGCAATCCGATATCGAGATTGTCGGCGAAGCGGCAGATGGAATGGAGGCGGTTATAAAAGCGAGGGATCTTCAACCCGACGTGATAGTGCTGGACATCAGCATGCCGAAGATGGACGGAGTCGAGGCTACCCGGATTATACTTTCCGAGTTTCCACACATCCGCATCATCGGACTATCAATGCATGACAAACAGGACCAGGCCGATCAAATGATTGAAGCCGGGGCGTCCGCCTATTGCACCAAGGATGGTGATACCAATAAGCTATTATCTGAAGTTCGCGCAACGGGGGGGAGAGAAATAGACGCATGAAAATGATTTAATTTTAAGGAATTTCAGATATTGAATATCTGCTATGAATCTGGTAATATCCTGACTCAGGCATCTCCATCCAAGATTTTAGGCAGGGGGTTTCATCAACTTTTCTGTATTTGAGCGGGAACTCCATCTTCTTGCCGGAACGAACCCACAAAGCTAATATCCACTCACCTTCTCCGTCCGGCAGCATATCGCATTGCTGAATCGTCATATGAATGGCATAGGAAGAATCGGAGAAGTCCTCAAACAAAAGCTCGATGGCATCTGAAACGCCTCTCTGGACACATGGACCCCGGAAGAGGATCACATAGCTGACATCCTTTAACTCCTTCAGGGGCCCCTTCTGATTGCCGGGAATCAAAAGGCGGACGCAACCGGCATAGGTTGAAAGATAGTAATAGCCATTTTCGGCATATTCCGAATCAAAAAAGTTCGTTCTGAGTAGGTCGGGGCCGTTATTTATGATTTCGAGAATGGGGGTCATGTCAAATTGTCTCTCGCTCGATTCGCTTGGAGTTGGTGAACGGTTGAATGCCAATATTTCACATTTACTGAACTCATTTATAGGCCATCGGCCTCTAAAATGGCAATCTTACTTCCTTTCTGTGAAACGGAATAAGCCCTTCTGGGCGGTACGTCGTTATTCGGAAATAGCCTCTAGACAAAAAACTCTTTGTGTCTTAGTGGCTTTGGGTGAGATTTCCGGTTGCGGCTGTTGGGTTGCGGCAGGGATGGGATACCCCATAAACCGGATGTGGGAAAAGCCGGAAAATAGAATCAGTGAACCGGATTCGGGGTGACTCCCATTTGCTTTTCGGGAAAATTTTGTCGAATGGCAGTCAGGAGGGCTTCCAAGCGGTCGCTTTTGGTAATGAAAGCCACCGCTCCCGCATCCCGCATGGCCTTTGCTACCTCGTCATCTTCATACATGGAAAGTCCTATGATTTTGATGTGAGGTAACTCGGAATGGATTTTCCTTGTGGCCTCGAGGCCGTTCATCCCGGGCATTTTGACATCCATCAGGATTACGTGGGGGTTAAGCATGCGCGCCGTTTGAACGGCTTCGTTACCATCTCCGGCTTCACCTACCACTTCGATATCCGGGACCTTTTCGAGAAAGGAGGAGACCCCCTGCCGCACCGTCACATGATCGTCCACCAGCAAGACGCGGATTTTGTGATTTACAGCGATCGGGCCGGTCGCCGGCCCATCTGAAGGAACGGCAGGATTCTCCGGGGGTTTTTCGGGCGATCGGGTGATATCATAGGGGACGCTCAGGCTGATTTTCGAGCCGGCACCGGGCGAACTATCGATTTCCAGGCTCCCGCCAAGCAGATTCAGCCTCTCCCGAATGCTGAAAAGACCGAACCGGTTCTCTTCGCCTGCCGCATTCAGCATTTTCCCGGGATCGAATCCTACTCCACGGTCACTTATGGTGATCCTCAGCCGGTTGTTTTCATCCTTTTCCGTCGACAACCTGATGTGGGTCGAAGAGGTGCCGGCATGTTTGACCGTATTAAAAAGAAGTTCACGGGCCGCTTCAAACAGGAGAACCTTAAGATCCTCCCGCTCAACTTGAATGCCGGGATCGATATTGGTTTCTACTTTTATCTGAAATGATTCCTGAATCGTTCGGGCCAGCCATTCCAGCCCCGGGGCCAGACCGCGCTCATAAAGGATGTAAGGTGCCATCTGTGTGCTCAGGGAACGGGCGATTTTCAGGGATTCCATGATCAGATCGTGAATCTGTTCCAGGGCCTCACCGTGACTGTTTCCGGATTTGGTTTCCAGGATTTCCAAACGCATCTTGGCCCCTACAAGCAGTTGCTGGAGATGGTCGTGAATAATTACCGCAAGACGGCGGCGTTCCCGCTGCTCGGCCAGGGTCAGTTCGGATGACAACCGGGCAAGCTGTTCGGCCCTCTGTTTGAGTTCGGCCGTCCGTTCCTCCACCCGCTGCTCCAGTTCATCACGTGCCTGCTTAAGCCCTTCCTCCGCCTCTTTCTCCCGGGTGATATCCATCATTGCAATATGCCAGAACAAAGAGCCGTCACTGCTGTTCCGGTCCGCCTTCACCTCCATGCGGACATATATCAGAGTGTTATCTTCCCTTTTCAGGCGTAGCTCGCAGGAGGCATTTTCCCCGAATTCACTTACCTTTTTCAGGCAGGAATGATACACGACCTGATCTTCGGGGATTATTCGCGTGATGAAAGCCCTCCCCACCGGAGGGGTGCGGGGACCGCCGATCATATCGTATGCCCCCTGGTTAATCAGCGAGATCAATCCCTTGTGATTTATGATAACGTACCCGACCGGGGATGTATTAAAAAGCTGGGAATATTCGTTTCGAGACTGCTCCAGGTCCCTTTGCATCCGCCGGAGTTCTTCGTTCTGAAGCTCGAGTTCCACCTGGTGGACCTCCAGTTCGTGGATCAGACGGAGGAGATCGAGATCCGCGGTTTTCAGGGGCTCCCCGTCTCCCCGTTCCATCAGGATCTCTTCGGCCCGTTCTCTAAGCTCGTTAAACTTGGATTCTCTTCCCGTCATTTTGAGACACTCCCTGAAATCTTTTCTTCAATTTCCGCCTGGGCCTTCTTCTGTGCATCGATGTTGAAAAAGGTGGCCACGGCCCCGTCGATGACGTGTTCCCTGGTGCGATATACCATTATCCGCATCCGGTACCAGTGACCGTCCCTGGTCCGGACGTCGTCCTCCACGGGGGTGAGGGTTTCCAGCACCTGATGAATCTTTTCAGTGAACCGGTCGCACTCCAGATTGTGGGAGATGTGGTCGATGGGCCGGCCCACATCCGAGTCGATGAGGTTGATCAGTTTTGCGGCCTCATTGGTAAACCGCTTGACCCTGAGATCCCTGTCCAGAAAGAGGATGGCGATGTGCGTGCTGTCCAGAACAGCGGTGATGGTGCCGTAGGATTCGGCAAGTTCCTGGATCTTGCTGTGGAGTTCGCTGTTGACGGTGGAAAGCTCTTCATTGAGCGACTGGAGTTCCTCCCTCGATGATTCGAGTTCCTCGTTTGTGCTCTGAAGCTCTTCGTTGGAGGAGTGGAGTTCCTCATTCACCGATCTGAGTTCCTCGTTGGAACTCTCCAGCTCTTCCAGCGATCCTTGGTACTGCTCCTGGACCCTTGACAGCTCGCGTTCGAGTTCGATCACATGGCCGTTTCGGTCGCCCGTCCGATGTTTCCCCGCCGCTTCGATCTCCTTTTCAGACAGGCTTTCGCAATCTTCGAAGACGATCATGAAGGTGTTCTTCAGTGCAGGCGGTTGGGAAAGGGGCGTTACAATGAGATTCAGGTACTGAAAATCGCCGTTCGTCCTGACCCTCAGATTTTCCTGCCGTGCCTCCTCACCGGATGAGGCCGCCTTTCGCAGGGCGGAGGAGAGGGCAAAGCGGAGTCCTTCCCGGCTCATCTCCAGGATCCCGAGGCTCGGCTTTCCCTCGGGCTGCTCCAGGTATTTTCCGGTGCGGCCGTGGACATGGAGGATATTTCCGTCCCGGTCCACCACCACCGAGGCCGGGGTGTGTCTCTGGAGCAGCACCCTCTCGGCAGCCTGGGCGATTCCAATCCCCTGATCAGCCCTGGTGTCCCCCCCGATCCGGGCCGATTCCAGATGATACGTCCTGGTGGGGAATTCCACCATTGGACGAAAGCCGCTGTTGACGTCTTTTTTGCGGTAGAGGCTCTGCTTTTTGTTTATCGGTTCAAACAGGTCGCCGAAGCGGCCCACGCTCTCGGATGTCCCCAGAAAAAGAACCCCTCCGGACCTGAGAGTATAGTGGAAGAGGGGGATCAGCTTTTGCTGTGCCTCGGCCTCCAGGTAGATCAGAAGGTTTCTGCAGACCAGGAGATCGAGGTTTGAAAACGGAGGATCGCTCAACACATTCTGAACGGCAAATATGATGGACTCCCGGATATCTTTTCTGACCCGGTAAAGATGATCTTCTTTTACAAAGAACCGGCTCAGCCGCTCGGGGCTCACATCCGTTGCAATGTTTTCGACATAGACCCCTGCCCGGGCCTTTTCAATCGCCTTCTTGTCCAGGTCGGTGGCAAAGATCTGCATCCGCTGGCTTATATCCAGCTCCTCTATGGTCTCCTGTACGATCATGGCCACGGAATATGCCTCTTCCCCTGTGGAGCAGCCGGGGATCCAGATCCGCAGGGTCTGCCCTTTGCCGGCCCGGCCGACAAGGTCCGGCAGGACCTCTTCTCTCAGAAAGGCAAAGGCCTCCGGGTCCCGGAAAAAGTTGGTCACATTGATCAGCAAATCCTCGAAGAGGATCTCCACCTCCTGGGGGTTTCTATGAAGAAAACTCAGATACTCGGAACCGTTTTGGGACCGGGTGATGCTCATCCGCCGCTCTATCCGTCTGATCAGGGTGCTCTTCTTGTAAAGCGAAAAATCGTGCCTGGTGCGGTTGGCCAGAAAGGAGAGGATCTTCTGAAGCTCCTTTGGCGGCGCATCTTTGCCTTTACTCTCAGATTCGATCCTCCCCGGGTGTTCAAAATACCGGATCAGCTCTTTGGCTATTTCCTCCGGGGCCAGGACAAAATCCACCAGCCCGGTGTCGATCGCACTCCGGGGCATACCGGAATGACGGGCCGATTCGGGGTTCTGGGAGACCACCACCCCGGCCTTTTCCTTGATGATCCGGAGTCCCTGGGTGCCGTCGGTTCCGGTGCCGGACAGGATGATGCAGCCGGAACGCTCGCCCCGGTCTTCTGCAAGGGATCTCAGAAAGCGGTCGATCGGCATGTGAAGCGCGTCTCTTCTTTGCCGCGCCTCCAGGCAAAAAGCCCCGCTCTTGACAATCAGGTCTTTGTCGGAAGGCGGCACATAGGCCGTATCGGGCCGGATCTCCATCCCTTCTTCTATGGACAGGACCGGTATCTGTGATTTACGCCTCAGGATCTCCGGCAGCAGGCTGACCCTTGCGGGATCGGTGTGGGAGATGATCACAAAGGCCATGCCGCTCTTTTCCGGCACGTTGGACAAGAGCGTCTCCAGGGCCTCGAGCCCCCCGGCAGAGGCCCCGATGCCGATGACCGGGAACAGGTCATCCGTCTCTTCCCTGTGGGCGTCTTCCTTTTCCGGATCTTTCTCCACAGGGAGATCGGGGAGGCCGGTTGAAGGGGGAGCTTGATTCTCCTGCCGGGTCTGTTTTTCCTCGCGCTCGGCAGCCGCCTGGTCCGGATGCTTTTTCCCCTCCCCAGCGGCCTTTTTCTGCCGGTCTTTGCCGGTATCGCCGGTCTTTTTTCGGACCATTACGATCTCCTGTACTTGTGTTTCTCTCTTTAGACTCACACCCCGGTGAAACAAGACCAAAAAAGGGTTTCACAGGGCAGGCGGAGGCCACCCCGAGTGAAACGACACAGAAAAGGTTTCACGGGGCAAAGAACACAGAGAGAAGCGCATGTTTCAGTTTCTTTAGAAAATAATCCTTTGTGTGCTTTGTGTCTTTGTTTACCCCGTACCTTCGGAAAATGGTACTGGGGTGTGAGATATTTCTGTTGCGGTATCCCATTTAGTGACTTTGTGTGAGGATTTTCCTGGACTCCGATCCCCGCAAGTTCGGGAAAATCCAGCTCCCGTACTTGCGGGGATCGCGTCCGGCATGACAAAGATGTCGCTACTATTTCGAGACAGCAATATGAAACTGTGGACCCCGTCCCGCCATTCGGCGGGATTCAACGGGGTGCTTTTTATAAATGAATCGGATTTTAATGAAAATTTGAAATATTGTCAAAACTTAAGATGAAATTAATCGGAGGCAATCAAGACCGGATCAGTCCTTCCCCACTTATGTATGGGGGTGGCCCGTGCCGGGAAAATCGAGGAGTTTGTGTGCCGGCCTATACGGTATCGAATGCCGGTCCCTGTTTTGTTTCACCGTCTGCAAGGGAGGCGGCAAGCGCGCCAGATAGAATGAATTTTCGTAATGTGGTGGAGTGCTATTGTCAAGCACGCTGGAGTTAAATCGGCACGGGTTGAAATGGCGTCGGATGCCGAAAACCATCTCCGCATAACCGTAACAGATCATGGACTCGGATGCGATCCGGATGTGGTCCGGGAAAAGGCTAAGGCAGGCCAAGGATTTGGTCTATTCAGCATCCGCGAGCGGCTGGAAATGATGGACGGGAGATTTGAAATCAAAAGCTCACCTGGAAATGGGGCTGTTTTTTCGCTAACCGTTCCGGTGGATACAGGACCGGAAGAACGCGAAATCCGCGTCCGGGAAGTAATTGCCAATTTCAAGAGGGAAAAGACCGGTGACAGCATCCGGGTTCTTCTGGTTGACGGCCATACGGTTGTTCGTCAGGGACCCTCCACCATGCTCACCCTGCACTCCGATATCGATATCGTCGGCGAAGCGGCAGATAGAATGGAGGCAATTGAAAAAACCAGGGAGGTTGAACCCGATGTGATCCTGATGGACATCAGCATGCCCAAGATGGATGGCATCGAAGCAACGAAAATCATCCATTCGGAGCTGCCTTATATTCGAATTATCGGCCGATCAATGCATAAAAGAAAGCCTGCTTTGAAAACCAGACCGCTGCAAAAACCGTTACAATCGGCAATTTTGGTGAAAATGCGTTACAACAGGGAGGCATGTAAGTGATTGATATTCTTGATTGGTGCGAGAGGGGGGACTCGAACCCCCACGGGTTACCCCACTGGATCCTAAGTCCAGCGCGTCTACCAGTTCCGCCACTCTCGCCAAATAGGATTGTCGGTCCTTTTTAGGCAATTACGCTCCAGATGTCAACCATCTTGCAAGCCGATTTCCGACCGCGGTTCATGCGGCTTGACAAACAGATCCACTGCCTTGTATGCTCGACCCGCCCCCATGTGGAATATATTCGAAACCGGGTGAGGCATGACCGCGGGATGGAGAAAACTCACCAGCCACATCATGCGTTACGGTTATTTCCGTGGCTCCCATTTCGGGGATTCATCGGGGAAAGCATCTGTTTGGGAATGCGCTGATTTCTCGATCGAGGAGAAGACATTGAACACGCACACGCACGCCATCCGCCTATTGATCGGCGCAGGCATTGTTTTTCTTCATCTGCTCCTCCCGGGCGGGCTCTCGGCACAGTCCGTTCCCCACCCGTCGGGAATGGACCGGGGATCGCAGAATCCGTCCGGAACAGGTATTGACGTCTCGGAATTCACCCAGATGGATGCCCTCGGATTTCTCTCACCTGGAAAGCTGAAACCCTGGGGACGCCTCTTTTCAGATGAAACCGAAAGGATTCTTCTGGCCCGGGGGGATACGGTATATGTGACCTTTGAAAAAGGACATGCGATCAAACCGGGAGACCTCTATACGGTGTTCAACAGCTCGTCCCAGATCGACCATCCCCTTACCGGAAGAGACCTGGGATATGTCATCTCATTTCTGGGGAGGGTTGTTCTGAAAACAGAGGTCACCCCCTTATTATACAAGGCGGAAATTGTGGAATGCTACAAGCCGATGCAGATGGGGGATCCTGTAATCCCTTTTCAACCGGTATCTCCCTGCATCCAGCTCTCCAGCCTTGAACAGGAAGCGCCGGACAAATTAGAGGCCTCTAAAATAGCGGTGGTCGCCGCCAAGGATATGAGCCAGGTGATGGGTCAGCTATCCGTTCTCTACATGAATCATGGCCACAAACACGGCGTTCAGCGAGGCAATCTGTTTCAGATTGTGGGCCGCGGGCAACCTGATCAGCCCAAAGAGCCGTCCCTTCCGGATCAGGTGCTGGGATATCTCCTTGTCCTGGAGTCCAGACCGAGCACCTCCACAGGGCTGGTGATTACGGCAAAAAGAGAATTTTATCGCGGCACCCGGCTCAAGGGCATCGATTTAAAGCATGATCTCAGAGAGCTCTTGATTCATTATGGCCTGGATTATAATGACGCAGATCTTGAAAATCACCCGCTGCATGTTCTGAACCGGCTGACAGAGGAAATCGGTTCTCAAACCGATCTGCCCGAGGCATTCCTTATCTTGTCAAAAATGCCGAAATGCTCATTAGATAGATAGGTTGCTACAAAATTCAGAAAACCCTTGACGAATTCACGTACGCCTGTTTTATACTCCCGCCATCCCGACACCTTTGAGAACCATCGGGTTTGCCCGTTGACGCATCCGAAAAATGGACATGCATGTACACTCCGATGCCCCGGGGAGATTCTATGCATCAGCGCCGCCGCAGGTTCGTCTGGGGAGTTTGTTGAGGCTGTTTGTCCGGTTCGTTGATTCACTGGGGTCATGGTTCAAAGGGCGGGCATTCCCGCTGACGGGTTTTCAACCGGCAACACGGATCAGCGGCCGTTGAATACAGGCGGAAAGCGCACAATCACCTGCCGCATCCGAGTAACCGGCAACCGAGAGGACTGATTTCAGACCATGAGCACGTCGCAGGAAAACAGACTGGCGTGGCTGGCCCTCTACATGATTCCGGGCCTGGGCAATGCCGTGATAAAAAGGCTGATCGAGACATATGGCGATCCGGAAACGGTCTTCCAGGCAGATACCCCAGACCTGATGCGGATAGAAGGGATGCGCAGGGATATTGCCGCAAAAATCAAGCACCGGGCACTTGACACGAAGGCCGAAGGTGAAATAAGAAAGGCCGAAGAGGTCAATGCCAGGATTCTCGTCTACAGTGACCCGTCATATCCTGTATTCCTAAGAGAGATCTACAACCCTCCCATGGTATTGTACATCAGGGGTAAAGAGATCCCGCTGCAAAAGACGTTGATCAGCGTGGTGGGATCGAGGAACCCGACACACTACGGCCGGAAGGCGGCGGAAAAAATCGCCTCGGGCCTGGCCTTGAGGGGCGCAGGCGTGGTCAGCGGACTGGCCAAGGGGATCGATGCTGCCGCTCACAATGGGTGTCTCATGGGAAAGGGGTTTACCATAGGGGTTTTGGGGACGGGTATTGATGTGGTGTATCCGGAGTCCAACAGGGCGCTGTTCGAGCGAATAGAGGAAAATGGCGCCATTGTGTCGGAATTTCCCATAGGGACCCCGCCCGAGCCCAGGAATTTTCCCATCCGCAACCGGATTATCAGCGGACTGAGCAGGGGAACGGTGGTAGTGGAGGCCACCCGGAACAGCGGGTCCCTGATCACCGCATCCTCAGCCTTGGAACAGGGCCGGGAGGTATTCGCCGTGCCCGGCAGTATCGATTCTTTCAAGAGCACCGGCTCCCATTTTCTGATCAAGCAGGGGGCCAAGTTGATTGAAAACGCCGATGACATATTGGCCGAATTCGGATTTTTGGGAAGATCGGACGCGGAAAAACCCGTTCCTAAAAATCCTGATGGGACATTGCGGGAGATGACCGAATTCGAGAAAAAAATTTATGAGATCATCGGAGATTATCCCGTGCACATGGACGACATTGTAAGGATGGGGAACATGGATGCGGGGAAGGTGGCAGGCATCCTGATGAAAATGGAGTTGGAAGGGATCGTGAGACAGCTTCCCGGCAGGATGTTTGTGCGATGACAGATGGCGGGAGATAGGATCTCTTTCCTGCCCCTTGCGACCCGTGCCCTGCGTCTTTTTGTAACTCAAACAACTCAATAAACTCAGTGAACTCATAAACTGCAACGGATAACAAGGATGTCAAAAAAATTACTCATCATTGAATCGCCCGCCAAGGCCAGAACCATTAAGAAGTATCTGGGACCTGACTTCAAGATCATGGCCTCTGTCGGACATGTGAAAGATCTTCCCGTCAGCAAGTTGGGGGTGGATATTGAAAACGGCTTCACCCCCGAATACGCTACCATCAAAGGGAAAGGTAAGATCCTGAAAGAATTGAAGACTGCCGGAAACGATGCCGAAGCCATATACCTGGCCCCCGACCCTGACAGGGAAGGAGAGGCGATCGCCTGGCACATTGCCGATGAGCTGAAAAAGGGCACGGGCCACCGAGACAAGCGGATATTCCGGGTCCTTTTTAACGAACTCACCGCAAAGGCCATCCGAGAGGCCGTTGCTTCACCACAGGAACTTGACAGAAATAAGTTTGATTCTCAGCAGGCCAGGAGGATACTGGATCGTCTGGTGGGCTATCAGATATCCCCGCTTCTCTGGAAACGGGTGAAGGGGGGTCTGAGCGCCGGCCGGGTTCAGTCCGTGGCCGTCAAGATGATCTGCGACAGGGAGCGTGAGATCCAGGCCTTCGATCCCCAGGAATACTGGTCCCTCACGGCGCACCTGCAATCGAGCGAGCCCCCCCCTTTTGAGGCCAGATTCTTTAAGTACGGCGGAAAAAAGATGGATCTGCAAAAGGAGGAGGAGACGCTCAAGATTGTCTCGGAAGTAAAGGACCTTCCATTCAAGGTCTCACAGGTAACCAAGAAAAAAACCCGCAAGAATGCCCCCCCGCCTTTCACCACCAGTCTTCTTCAGCAGGAGGCCTTCCGTCGATTGCGTTTTTCTGCAAAAAGGACCATGTCCGTGGCACAGGCCCTTTATGAGGGGATGGATCTGGGAGCCCGGGGCCAGGTGGGGCTCATTACCTATATGCGAACAGATTCTTTCCGGCTTTCGGATGACGCTGTTTCAGAGGCCCGCACCTTGATTCAAAAAAACTTCGGCAAAGATTACCTCCCGGAAACGCCGAACCGGTTCAAGAGCCGTAAGGGGGCCCAGGAAGCCCATGAAGCCATCCGACCCACCTCTGCAGAGCTTGAGCCCGGAAGTGTGGCCACCTATCTATCGAAAGATCAGCTGGCCCTCTATACCCTTATCTGGAAGCGCTTTGTGGCCTGTCAGATGAACCCGGCCATCTTGGACAAGACCCAGGCCGAGATCCATGCAGGGAAGGCAGCCTTCAGGGCAAATGGATCAATAATGGTGTTTCCGGGGTTTACGACCCTTTATCAGGAGGGCATGGACAACGCCGGGGATGAAAAAAACGGAGAAGCGCAACTTCCTCCGTTGGAGAAAGATCAGATCCTTACCCTCATTAAACTGGATCCGGCCCAGCATTTTACTCAACCCCCGCCCCGGTTTACAGAAGCGACGCTCATCAGGGCGTTGGAGGAAAACGGGATCGGCAGGCCCTCCACCTATGCGGCCATTCTGGCCAATATCAGCGGGAGGGAGTACGTATCCATAGAAAAGGGGCGCTTCAGGCCGACGGAACTGGGACTTTTGGTAACGGATCTCCTGGTGGCGAGTTTCCCCGATGTCATGGATATGGCATTTACGGCCCAGATGGAGAACAATCTGGACAGGATAGAACAGGGTAAAACCCGATGGACCGACATCCTGGAGCGCTTTTACAGCTCCTTTGAAAAGGACCTGGAAAAGGCGCAAAATGAGATGAAGGGGGAGGTCATGACCGATATCATGTGCCGGAAATGCCATCGGCCCATGGCCATCAAATCAGGGCGAAACGGCATCTTCCTGGCCTGCACCGGATATCCTGAATGCAGAAACACCGCCAATTTTACCCGGGATGAAAAGGGCCGGATAATCCTCGAAACCCCTGCCGAGACAGGCAAGGAGGAAGGCGTCTGTGAAAAGTGCGGCAGGCCCATGGTGATGAAGAACGGGAAATACGGGTCGTTTGTGGCATGCTCCGGATATCCTGAATGTAAGAACATCTGGACCCCGGCGCCGGTGAACACGGGCGTGCCGTGCCCTGAAACGGACTGTCAGGGGATGCTGGTGGAAAAGACATCCAAGAAGGGAAAGAAATTTTATGCCTGCAACAGGTATCCGGACTGCACCTTTGCTACCTGGGATGAACCCTATAACGATACCTGTCCCACCTGCGGAACCCCGGTGTTGAGCATCAGGCACAAAAAAAGCGGCGAGTCGGTCCTGGTCTGCCGGAAAAAGGGGTGTGGGTATCAGAGACCGTTAGAAAAGGATTGAAGAATTCTGGAATTCAGGGATTGAGGCATTCTGGAATACTGGAATCGGTATCTGTGCAGATGCACCGGTCTTTGCCTGAATGATGGCCGTCAGGCCCGGGAGTGTTGATTGGGTCTCCCACGCCCTGCGTGGGAGACCGGGTCTGGAGAAGAAAAACGAGCGGGAAACGGGTTCGTCCCGCCTCTGCCTGGGGTGGGGTCGATCAATTCATAATAAAATACAAGAGATTGGAATAATCACTGCGTCCAGCGCTGTTGTACGCCTGGACAGCCACGTAGAAGGCGGCTCCCCTCCAGAGCTCGACTGAAAACCACGTCTGGGTCCCCATATCAAAGCTTCCGATTGTCTCAGGACCGGTATAGGGATACGGGGCGTAAGAGACGATATACCCGGCTGCCTCGGGCACGGAATTCCATAAACCCACAACCGTGGTTCCATAGACCGACAGCATCAATGCCGGCGCCGCAGGCGGAACCGGGGCAATCGGAGCCAGCCGGAGCACACTCACGCCGAAATGCGGCATGCCTAAATAGACGCCTCCCCAGGTCATTGCGTGGTCGCTGTAGTCCCATGTATCATGGAAGAAAACAGTCGATGTGACATCGTCATATCCATGTCCTAACACGGTGTGACCTTCAAGATGCAACATAACAGGCCGGCCGGCGTCAATTTCAGCCTTGTAATCAGCAAAGGCATACCCTTGGGTATTACCGTTATAGCCGTAAATATACTGGGAAAAATTCCCCGAGGCCTGTACGGCGTATCCCCTGGATTCGACAAAAAGCCGCAGACCGTGGCAGCCGTCCCGTTTGGCCGGTTCAGAGGCGGTATAATCATAGAGAGGGGCACCGTTGGGATAAAACCAGAATCTCGTGAATCCATCCTCGTTATCAAATGAAGACTGGTTGGTTCCCATAAAATCGGCTGTGCATTCGCCATGGGGATGCTCTGCCCAGTTACCGATAAACGGGTCCGGCCCCGGATCGCCCGTGTTTATCCAGTAATCATCCACATGTCCATTGACGGTTCGATTGTCAAGACCCAGGCGTGTGGCGCTGAGGGGACATAATGCCCGTGTCTCCCCGTTAATTGCCACGGTACCCCATACGGCGTTCGTCATTGGGAACACGCCCCCATTTGTGGGGCCTGCGTACATATTGGGATACCCCGCGTTGTCATAATGGCCGAACATCATGGCGGCGGACGTGGCAGAGCACCCGAAAACCCAGGTCAGCGCAGGCACATTGGCAATAATGTTCGTCCCAGCGGCGACATTTGATTCCAGAACCCATGCAACCTGATCATTGAAGCCTTCCGGGGGACTCGGCCGGCCCGGGACAATGACCTCATCGATAAGGTTTCCATCCTCGATAACCCTGTTCACAACATACGGGTTGGGTGAGCGGATGCCGTACGGATTTAAGGGTATTTTTCCCGTAGCAAAATCGTCTGCAAGCGCCGGAAAAATCAAGACACAACATGCCGGAATAAAAACGGTTAAACAAAAAAGAATATTTTTTAAGGTCTTAGCCATCATTCACTCCCTTTGTCTGGGCTTGAGTTGATTAACGCCCTGATTAACCCGATGAATTCGTCTTCTGATCCCACATGGGGCAATACATCGTCGGCGAATCTGAAATAAAGCGCCTTAATGCCGTCAGTCTCTATCAGAAATTCACACAGGTGTTTGTCATAGGTGCCGGAGCCGAGGGGCGTATATCCGCAGGTCCCTTTGATATCCTTCAGAAATACGATGATTCGGCCGCCTTGCGCATATCTTCCATGGTAACGACTCGGCCCCGCCCTCAGGCCGACAACAGCCTTTTCCGGTGCATTGTTATTTTTTGCCAACCGCTCAGGAGGAGGCTTAAGCAGCGAATCAGGAGCCGGGTAGGTTTCTTCGATCATGATAGGGCTGCCTGAAAGCACATCGCCTTTCAGCGGCATTTCCACGCTCAAGGCAGCCGATACGGTCTTTCTTCTTTCTCCCCCCTTTGTACATTCGGTTTCCATGAGCCCGGTAACCGTTCCCACGGCAATAAGATCGGCCTCTGAGATCAGGCATCTCAACTTGGGGATATTCAAAGGTTCCGGAGGAGGTTGCATAGGATACCCTGCTTCAGCAATAAAAATAAATAGAACGCCCCACAGCAACGCTGAGGCTGACCACCTTGCTTTTCTGCGTATACTGAATAACACCAATCGCATGCAACAATCCCAAGGCGGCCCAACGGCCGCAACTAAAAAGATATGGCGCAAAGCCCAAGAATGTTCTGGAGGCGCGCGGGGGTCTTAAGCCCTAAGATAAAACATCTCGGCATATTGTCCAGCAACGGGCGATTACAGACATGGCGTCCAACCGGATGTTCGACGTTCATTTTTTTGTCTGCTTCCGCATCCTTCTGGCCGCCTCCTTCCATCCTTTTTGCTTTTTTCCCTTTGTCTTCCGATAAAGATCTGGGTCCCTGGAGGAATCCAGGATAAAGGTCCCCGGGGTGGGAGACGGCGGTGCTTTGAAAGGCTTCTGGGTGGATTTGTCTTTCTCTTTTCGATCCTCCAGCACCTCTTTGGGCACCGGGGGACCGGCAATGAATCGGGCCGGAATATCCGGACTCAAAAAGAGGTCCCCGAACAAATAGAACAAAGTCCGCTTCTCCACTGCCGCCTCTGCCAGGATCTCCAGAACCACCGGGTCCGGATCTCGCCGGCGCCCGATCTTCACGGCCATATCCCTGTTGGGTGAAAGCACCAGAGGCCTGCCTTCGGGACCTTTCAGACCCTTTTCCACGGCCACGGAATGCGCCCTTCGCCGGATGGCCGTAAAGAGGATCCTGGGCGGGGACAAGTGCGGGTGATGGAGATCCAGCTCCCACCGGCATTCCATTGACCGGATGCGATCGCTCTCGGATTGAAAGTGCGTTCTGTCACTCCCCATGAGGATCTCGTTGATATGGGATCGGCGCACATACCGCCACTCCGCTTCATCGTGAAGGGCCTGGAGCAGTTCCTTTAGGGCGACAAATCCTTCCCTGTCAGGAACCAGGCCGAACTCATCCGGTCTGTGTCCCAGCACATAAACGAGAAAGCGACTCAGGCCCTCTGTTCGTATCTGTTGATGTCGTCTGCCCAGGGTACCCCCTCCCTTTTGATTTACTTCAACGCCTCTCTTATCCGCCTGTCACAATGCCCCTGCGCCTATTCTTCCGGCCCGCATCGGCCGACGATGAACCCCCTGACTGGTGCCTTTGTGAGGAGATATCATCCCTTATTGTTGTCTAAATTTATAAAAAGGATACCTCATCGCTTTGAGAAATTCAACGGCAATATGTCAGCCTTTGGTGAATGAAGGCAGCTCCTGAGAGGGGTCGGAAACAAGCAGCTCGACAGAGGCGTGGAGATCGTGTACTAATTGGAAAATGGTAATCAACATGACCAAAGGGACATCCGCCATGAAAAACGGAATCAAGGCCCTGGCCGCCGTCTCCCCCATGCGTGTCGGCCGTTGGGTGAGTCCCGGGTGGCCGGCAGGATCAGAGGACGTCTTGCTTTCCGATGGGCCTTGCGCGCTTCACCTTCGCCGAACCTCTCCAACAGGGTCGACACTGCGCATACATGGCCGAGAGTTTGCGATGCTTCAATGGGCCGGAGGTAACCGGGCGTTGCCCGTCATTTCCGGGCTGCATCCGGCCGTCGAAAAGCAGCTTTTCCGCCATTTTGTGTGGTCTATCCTGAACCATCGGAACTGGTGACAGAGACCATGGTCGTCATTGATACGGGACGCCTGAAACTGCAGTTGGAAATCATGCCGGTGGCATCCTTGCTGCTGCACGAAGAAGTGATCCCGGAAAAGGCCAATGACCTGGTTCTGGAGTCCAGGAACTGGGCAGACCTGCAGAACCCGATTATCGTGGACAAGAACGGTATGGTTCTGGATGGACACCATCGTGCGTTTGTCTTCAGAGAACTCGGATTCAACCATATTCTGGTATGCAGAATCGATTACTTTAATCCGGCCGTTCAGTTGCGTTACTGGTTCAGGCGACTGGGAAGGATGAGGAATGAAGACTCGCTGAAACGGCTTATCGCGGAGATGGGCGGAAGACTGGAACAGGTGGAAGATGCCGGCGCGTTGCGGAGCCTCCTGGGAAAAAACAGATTGCAGTGCGGCATTCAGCAGGGTCGTTATTTTGCAGCGGTCAGCTTCCAGAGACACATGGCCGAAGATGCGGTCAATGCATACCACCTTGTGGAAAGGATCCAAAAGCGGCTCATCCGGTCCGGGAAAACAGTGGACTATATTCCATGTCAGGCGGTAGAGGAAGAGAATTTCTGCCAAGGCCTGAGATCCGATGAAATGGTGATCTGGACGCCCCAGATCTCCAAGGAAATGGTAGTAGATGCAGTAAACCACAATAGGCGGTTCGCCCCCAAGGCAACCCGCCATCTGATCCCGGCACGGCCGATTAACGTGAATGTCCCCATTACCCTGTTCAGGGGACAGGCCTCTTTGGAAGAGATCAACGAACGATTGGCCGACTTCCTGAAAAGGAAAAGGCTCAGACGGTTCGGCCCGGGACAGGTCCTGAATGGGAGGTATTACCAGGAAGAGCTGTATGTTTTTTTCGATTAAAGAATAAAGGAATCACCCGACTCAAAGGGCTCAACAACCTGACAAACCCGATTTATGTGAGGGATGACATGAACCGTGCACAGAGGACCATCAGTCTTTCCGCTATCGGCCTGGACGCCCCCGGGCTGGTCTCAAGGATTACCGACAGGGTATTTGAGCTGGGAGGCAATATTATTGATGTGGAGGAAAGCTGCCGGAGGGGACTGTTTTCCATCTTTCTTATCATCGACTTTCCCGGTTCAACCGGCCTGACGTCCTCTGTCCTGGCCCGGCTGAAAACCATTGAAGACGAGACCGGGCTGAAGGTGGTGGTAGGGGCGTATGACCCGGAGGCACGTACCGCTTCATCTGAAAAAGAAAACCATCTGGTCACGGTCCTGGGATTGGATCGCCCCGGAATTATTGCGAGCATTTCACGCTTTTTTCTCAAGAAGAACATTAATATCGAAAGCTGCAGGATGATCGCCAGGGGCAAATTCTTCTCCATGGAAATGCTCATAGATGTGAGCACAATGATCGCCGGCGAATCGTCGGAAGGCCTTGAGGCCGAAGACACATGGAAAAGCGGGCTCAAAGACCTGTGTGCCCGTCTGAACCAAAGCGTGGTCGTCCAGAGCGAAGATGTCTTCAGCAAGATGAAAAAGCTCGTTGTATTCGACCTGGAATCCACCCTCCTTGACGATTTTTCCCTCCACGGTTTTATGGAAAAGATTCGGGAGAGCGTTTCATCAATAGATCGATCGATGCTGTCCCCGGATGGAGGAGACCGGCAGCCGACATCTTTTGCAGAAACCGCAAGGATGCTGAAAGGCATGCCTGCCAATGATTTCAAGAAGTTCAGTGAGATGCTCCGGTTGACCCCCGGATCGTTCGAGCTGATCCGGGTGTTGAAATCGATGGGGTTCAAGATCGCACTCGTATCCTCCGGATTCGATCTTCTTGTGAAAAAGGTGTATCAGCAGGCCGGGGTGGATTATGCATTTTCAAACACCCTCCAGGTGGATCCCTACGGGATCATCACCGGTGAATTGGAGGCGCCTGTTATTACCGCCGATACAAAGGAAGAAATCCTCGAGTTCATCATGCGAGTGGAAAAAATCAACAGGGACCAGGTGATTGCCATCGGGGACGGGTCCACCCGATCCCATTTTATCAAGAATGCCGGGCTTTCCATCGCCTTCAAACCCGGCAGGGGGAGCATCCAGACAGACGGGTTCCTCAGCAGTGATCGGATCATGAACCTTCTCTACTGCCTTGGGATTCCAGAGACCGAACTGAAGCGGTATTTTCAAGGGGTCGCCGCTACAGACAGTTGACACCCCTCTGATTCTTCCCTATACTCCCGTTGTTCTGAGGCCGCGTCTGAACCGTTCTCAGACACCGGTACCATTGCCTGCTTATTCATATTCAAGAGGAGGTCAGAATGAGTCTTAATGCGAATGATTTCAGAGATATTGATCCGGGCGAACGGGTCCTGATGGGTCCCGGCCCCAGCGATGTGCCCGCACGTGTCTTAAACGCCATGTCCGCCCCCTGCATCGGCCACTTAGATCCGGTCTTTCTCTCCATCATGGATGAAACCCAGCGACTGCTCCGTTTTCTCTTTCAGACAGAGAATGCGTTGACCATCCCGGTTTCAGGGACCGGGAGTGCCGGCATGGAGACCTGCTTTGTCAACCTGATGGAACCGGGAGATGAGGTGGTTGTCTGTGTGAACGGCGTCTTCGGGACCCGTATGGCCGACATTGTCAATCGCCTGGGTGGAAAACTCATCCGGGTGGACGCGGAATGGGGCAAGGCCATCGATCCCGAGATGGTCCGGCAGGCCGTGCAGGGGAGGCAGCCCAAGATCCTTGCCGTGGTCCATGCCGAGACCTCCACCGGCGTGTGCCAGCCCCTGGAAGACCTCCAATCCATTGCCAAGGCGTCCGGGGCCCTGTTTTTGGTGGATATGGTGACCTCCCTCGGCGGCATGGAGGTAGCCCTGGACCGGATGGGCATTGACGCGGCCTACAGCGGGACCCAGAAGTGCATCTCCTGCCCCCCCGGCCTCTCCCCCGTCTCGTTCAGCCCTGCGGCCTTGAAGGTTCTCCAGGAACGGAAAAGCCCGGTGACAAGCTGGTATCTGGACATGAGTATGGTGAGCAGTTACTGGGGAGCGGACAGGAAGTATCACCATACGGCTCCCATCAACATGATCTACGCCCTGAGGGAGGCCCTCCGCATCATTGCGGAAGAGGGGCTTGAGACCCGGTTTGCCCGTCATCTGTTGAATCATCGGGCCCTGGTGGCCGGCGTCGAGGCCATGGGACTCTCCATGCTGGTGGCAGAAGGGGAACGACTCCCGATGCTCAACGCCGTCCGCATTCCGGACGGCGCGGATGACCTGAAGGTCCGCAAGGCCCTGTTGAATGACTTCAGTATGGAGATCGGCGGGGGCCTGGGCGCCCTGGCAGGACAGGTATGGCGGGTGGGCCTGATGGGGCATGCCTCCCGCCGCAGGAATGTCTTCCTCTTCCTCTCGGCCCTGGAAACCATCCTCAAGGCCCAGGGCGTCAGCGTAGGAACCGGGGCGCTGGACGCCGCGGCATCCGTCTACGCGTCTGCACATTGAGGCACTGCTGGAAATGGTGGTGGGATGGCGCTGCACATCGGTCGGCGCTCCTGACAACAGGATTAGAGGTTCTTAACGAACATGTCCTGACGCCCCAGGACTTTGACCCGATCCCGGTACTTGGACTCGCAGTTCACCATCCCACCTGTTTAGAAAATATCATATCCTCAGAAATCTCGCAACTTATTTATTTGAGTAAACATATTAATTCCGGAAAGGAAAACCGATGGGTCTGATGCACGGGTCCGCAGGCTTTACGAGATATATGGCAGAGAAGACGCTTCCGCAGAATTTCAAGGAAACGCTTTCTGAAAATGTCGCTCGATATGCCTTCAGGGACCTGGACGAAAAATCGATAGATGAACGTTCAACGGGCTGGGTGAACATAATGGATATGTTCGACAACCGTTTTGCGGGGATCGAGTTTCTCAAAGAACCCTATATTGCCGTGTCCCTCAGAATCGACGAAAGAAAGATCCCCCCCACGGCCCTGAAACAATACTGCAGGGAGGCCGAAGAAAAGATCAAGAAAGAGGAAAATCTTGAGTTCCTGCCGAAAAGCCGTCGCGCGGATATCAAGGAGGCCGTAAGACTCCGCCTCCTGAAGCGGGCGATCCCTGTTGCCAGGATCTATGACATGGTCTGGAACTACACCACCGGTCTTGTCGTATTCGGATGCACCGGCACCCGGGTCTGCGACGAATTTGCGGAGCGGTTTCTTAACACGTTTAATCTTCAGCTCCAGGCGATCTGCCCCTATACCCTTGGAGATTTGTATCTTGTAACAGAGGGCGCTCCCCGCAATCTCTTGGATGGGTTGAGCCCTTCCCGTTTTCTGGAGGACCGATAGCCATGCAGCTCCTGGATAGAGTGAGAAAGACAGAATTTCTGGGAAGGGAATTCCTCCTTTGGCTCTGGTTCAAGTCAGAGACAGAGGATGGTATATTCGATCTGGGCGATAAGGGAACGGCCGAACTCTGGTTGGATGGAAAGATCACCCTCCAGTCGGAAACCGAGCGGGGGGTGGAGACCATCACCTGTACGGGAGAGGCCTTGAGCATGAAAGAGGCCCGTCTTGCATTGGCCGAAGAAAAGGAGATCCGTCACGCCACCGTCAAGATGGCCATGGGCGACAACCAGTGGTCCTTTACCCTGGATTCCACCTGGATGAACTTCCGATCTTTTAAGACCCCCAAGGTCATGAATGACAGCAAGGAGGACCCGGACGGTCTTTTTTATGAAAAGGCATTTCTGATGGAGGAGGCCATATCTGCAATGGATCTGATCTATTTCTCCTTTATCAAAAGCCGTCTTTCTCCTGAATGGGAAACCGAAGAGAGGATGGCGATTGCCCAATGGATGCGCCGGGGTGCGACAGGAGAAGCGGCGCAACCCTCGTCAACTGCTGGGGAGACGGTTTAAAAAAGTTCTTCTTTATACTGAAATGGTATTCTCTACAGGCCTCCCCTGTTTCAGCCTTACAATATTTCCTGCAACCGCATGGCCCAGGGCGCTGAAAGACTGTTCCGTAACCCCGGCCGTATGGGGGGTCACCACGATACGCTCGTGATTGAGGAGCGGGTGCCCGGGAGCGGGCGGTTCGCTGTTCAGGACGTCCAGACCTGCCCCTGAGATGGTTCCCTCAGTAACCGCGGCATACAGGTCTTCTTCGTTTACGATGGGGCCGCGACTGATATTGATGACATAGGCAGTCGGTTTCATCCGGGCGAACACCGAACAATTGATCATGCCCCGTGTCTCCGGGGTGAGGGTAACGGCCGAGACAAGGAAGTCCGTCTCGGCAAGGAGAGAATCGAGGCGCTCCGGCCCTGCCACCTGCACCAGGCCCAGTTCTTCCGCCAACCCCCGGGGCGGGGAAAGCTCAATCCCTGTCACCTTCATCCCCAGGGCCACCAGACGCCGGGCAAGGGCCCGGCCTACCGCGCCCAGGCCGATGATCAGAGCCTTCCGCTCGATGAGGGCCTGGCCCGTAGGTCTTCCCCACTCCCCCCGACCCATGGCCTGCTGGCCGGACTTGAAGCGCCGGGAACAGGCCATCATCAAAAAGACACCCCCTTCGGCGGTGCATTCAGCGTGGACCGGGGCCTGGCTCCCTGGAACATTGGCCACAAGGATTCCCCTTGCCGTGGCCGAACGGATGTCTACGCCCTCCAGGCCGACCCCGAATTGCTGGATGAGTTTCAGATCCGGTGCAGTCCCGATGATATCGGATGTGATCCGCGTCATGGAAGGGATGAGAATCTCGGCCCATCCCACCGCTTGGGGGACCTGTTCCTGCGGACAACAGCGGATCTCGTCCTCCGGAAGAAGGCGGGTGAGGATTTCCAGCATGGCCGGAAATATGTCATCGCAGATTAGAATGCGCATCTCCTCAGGCCGCCCTCCTTGTTTCGGCCATGAAGGCCAACTGTTCAAAGCCGGTCGCCGGGGGCGTGCGACGCTCACCCTCCGGTTTGAGCACCAGCTGCAATGCCTCTTCAGGGCATGCAACCACACACAGACCGCACCCGATGCACCGATCCCGGTTGATCTCTGCCGTCCCTTCCTCATTCATCCGAATGGCGTCCATCTGACAGCGCTCCAGACAGGTCTCGCAACCGACGCACAGATCCGGATCGATCTCGGCAAAATAGTTGGAGAAGACCATTTGAGCAGGTCTGGGATGCCGTTTCAGAGAGGTGAGGACCCCGCAGCAGTCGCCGCAGCAGTTGCACATCCCTCCCGGATTCTGGGCCGTGGCCGGCTGGGTCACCAGTCCGGCCTCCTGGGCGCTCGTGAGTATCCGGATCGCCTCGTCCGCGCTGACTTCGCGCCCCATACCCCGATCCACATAGTATTGGCCCATGGAGCCGAACATGAAGCAGGCCTCCAAAGGCCGGTCGCACCCCTGCCCTACCAATCGCTTCTGCTTTCTGCAGATGCAATCGGTAACCACCACCCTGCCCGCATTCCTGAGGATCTCGGCCGCGTCTTCGTAAGGGGCCACATGATTCAGGACCTGTATGGTGCGTTGCACCGGGACCGTCCGCAAAAAGGCGGCCGCCCCCCTGGTGATGGCGCCGTGGAACCCCTCCTCCATATACTTTTCAACCAGCCCGGCCAGGCGAGGGTTGAGTGTGGCTACCTGGAATTCGAACAGTCCGTGGACAAACGGAATGGCCCCGTACTTGACGACATCCCCTTTGCGCGATCGAAACAGAAGCCCCTGCTCGGCCATCCGGTCCAACTGGACCGCCATCGCTTCAACCGGCCGGTCCAGACGCCGGGCGATGGCCTCAGGGGTCTCCAGCCTCTGGGTGAGATGGAGAAACACCTCGGCATCTTCCTCGCTGAACAACTCTTTCAGGATCTCCATCTCGATCCCGGATTCGGTAGCCGGGAACCCCATTGAATACTGGTCAAGTCGCTGCTGCAACCGTCTGAAAAGGTCTTCCGTCATATGATCCTCCAAAATTCTGAGAGGTTAACAAAATGTCGCTTATCGGCTAGCGCCGGATAAAGAGACCCCTTTACATCGAAAGGGATAATTAAGGCTTTTTTCTGAGAGAATACAGCAGAATGATGTGGATATCAATGAAATATCCCGCTGAGGCGGATAACCGCAACCAAAACGGCTTGTGTGGTGTCCCGTCATTCCGGCATGCCCTTAGCCGGAATCCAGTCCCCCGCATTTCTGGATTCCGGCCGGAATCGTGCCGGAATGGCGGAAGGGTAAGTGTGAAGTGGAAGGATGGCAATTTTTCTTGTTTTTGATGACAGAAAGCTTGGCAATGGGGACTAAAGCATTGCCACACATTTCAGAAGGATCATCTCTTCGCCGCCGGAAGATCACACCAAGGATGAGGCCACAAAACCCATAAATTAGATCGACATCGTATCAGATTTGATTATAATTGATCGTTCATCGGCAGCGCCCAAGAGCTCGTCATACTCAAGCCCGGCATGGAAAAGTCCGGCCCTGCGATCCCTGTGGGCTCACGTGTAGCGGACGATAGGCATCGACACGTCTTGGAACAGGAGACCCATGATCATCCAAATATACGAAATCCAGACGCCCCAGGAGGCTGACAGGTGCATTGAACTGGGGGTAACCCATATCGGAAGCGTGATCCTGAGCCAGGATGAGTGGCGAGTCCCTCTGCTCCGGGAAACGGTCCGGTTGTCCAGGAGTTCAGATGCCAGGAGCAGTCTGATCCCTCTCTTCCATGACAGGGATACGGTTTACCGGGCCATCGATTACTACCAACCGGACTTCATCCATTTCTGCGACAGCCTTACGGATTCGGCGGGTACGCCCAAAAATCTGGATGCATTCATCCGATTTCAGACAGCGTTAAAAGACAGATTCCCGGAAGTCAAGATTGTCCGGTCCATCCCGGTGCCCAAAAAGGGTGATGCCCCGGGCTTTCCCTCCCTTGAGATAGCCAAGGCCCTCCACACCACATCGGATCTCTTCCTGACAGATACCTGGCTGGGCAAAGCGCCTGTGGAGGGATATATCGGGATAACCGGCCAAACCGCGGATATGGAATTGGCGGGCGCACTGGTGCGTCAAAGCGATATCCCGGTTATCCTGGCCGGAGGTCTGTCTCCTGGAAATGTCTGTGACGCGATCCTGGCCGTCCGGCCTGCGGGGGCTGACAGCTGCACCCAGACAAACCAGCTGGCCGAAGAATCAAACCCGATCCGGTTTAAAAAGGATTTCGACAAGGTAAGAGGCTTTGTTGAACAGGTAAGGAGGGCGGAGATGGAACTTAGAGAGGAAAAGGAAGAGCTGATGCAAAGGCTTCGGAAACTCCGGGAAGATCTCAAAGACCGGGAAGCGGCCCTCCCGGCCCATTCGGTCAGGCCTCATCAGGTCCTGGCCATAGAGGCCCTTGAAGATGAGATAGAAGCAGTTGAAAGGGCGCTGGAAGGCTACAAAACCGTCTGAATTCCATAATGATCATCCATGCTGTGGGTCATCATGAGCGCTGCCCCATGAAAAGATGTTTTTGAAGCGACCATTTTTTGCTTCATGAAAAGAGACAGATTGTCGCAACGAAAGCTTGCAAAATGCCTTCAGATGTCCTATAAGTCAAGGGCGAGGTAAGAGATCAGACAGCCTTGCGGAGAGATGGCCGAGTCGGCTGAAGGCGCTCGCCTGCTAAGCGAGTGTGCGGGGAAACCTGCACCGAGGGTTCGAATCCCTCTCTCTCCGCCATTTTAATGACATACACCCCCTGCCGGCAGACAGCCTTCTGTCGTTGATCCAACTGCGACGCATTCAGCTTTTCCGGGTTTTTCACGTCCCCCTCCCAAGCAAAAAAATCAGTATATCAAAAATGCCGGGGCATCCTTGACAATTGGCCACAAATACTTAACTTTGTAGGGTCTTATATTAATTATTTTAATGATTTCAAATGGTTATTTTGCAAACCGAAGGTTTGCAGAATGTTGCGATAACCAATGACGGGAGCGTCGGAAGACTTTTCCCCATTTTTTTAAGAATCTGGAAAAGGAGGGTGTCATTCATGAAGATCAGGCCGTTGAACGACAGGGTATTGGTACTCAGAATCGATGAGGGTGAAAAGACTAAGGGAGGGATTATCATTCCCGATACGGCGAAGGAAAAGCCGCAGGAGGGAAAGGTGATTGCCGTCGGTCCGGGAAAGGTCAACGAGAAGGGCGATCGTATTCCCATGGCTGTAAAAAAGAACAACAGAATCCTATTTGGCAAGTATGCGGGCAATGAGATCAAAATCGACGGGGTAGAACATCTTATCATGCGGGAAGACGATATCCTGGGTATCGTGGAATAGCTCTGGAGGAGGGTATTGAAACATGAGTGCAAAAGAGATCAAATATAGTGGGGTGGCAAGAGAAAAGATGATGAAGGGCGTGGATACCCTGGCCAACGCCGTAAAGCTGACACTGGGTCCAAAGGGACGAAACGTGCTCATCGAGAAGTCGTGGGGGTCTCCCAAATCCACAAAAGACGGGGTAACGGTGGCCAAGGAGATCGACCTGGAAGACAAGTTTGAAAACATGGGGGCCCAGATGGTGAAGGAAGTCGCCTCCAAGACATCGGATGTCGCCGGGGACGGCACCACCACAGCGACCATCCTGGCCCAGGCCATTTACAGGGAGGGTTCCAAGCTGGTGGCCGCGGGTACGAATCCGATGGCCATCAAACGCGGCATTGACCAGGCCGTAGCGTTAGTGGTTGAGGAACTGAAGAAGATCTCCAACCCCACCAAAGACAAAAAGGAGATCTCCCAGGTCGGCACCATTTCAGCCAACAATGACAAGGCCATCGGCGAGGTCATCGCGGAGGCCATGGAAAAGGTAGGGAAAGAGGGCGTTATCACGGTTGAAGAGGCCAAGAGCATGGAAACGTCTCTCGATATCGTGGAAGGGATGCAGTTTGACCGCGGATATTTGTCTCCATACTTTGTCACCAACGCGGAAAAGATGGAGGCCCACCTGGAAGATCCATACATCCTGCTCAACGAAAAGAAGATCAGCAACATGAAGGATCTGGTCCCCATCCTCGAACAGATCGCCAAGATGGGAAAACCCCTCCTCATTATCGCAGAGGATGTTGAGGGGGAGGCCCTGGCCACCCTGGTGGTCAACCGGCTTCGCGGGACCCTTCAGTGCGTAGCGGTCAAGGCGCCTGGTTTCGGCGACCGGCGAAAGGCCATGTTGGAGGATATGGCGGTCCTGACCGGCGGGCAGGTGATCAGTGAAGATCTGGGGATAAAGCTTGAGAACATCACCCTCAACGATCTGGGGGGCGCCAAGCGCATCACCGTGGACAAGGACAACACCACCATTGTAGACGGGAAAGGCACCCGCGCCGAACTGGAGGGTCGTGTTAAGCAGATCCGGGCCCAGATCGAAGAGACCACCAGTGACTATGATCGTGAAAAGCTCCAGGAGCGCCTGGCCAAACTCATCGGCGGCGTGGCGGTCATCAATGTGGGGGCAGCCACTGAAATGGAGATGAAGGAAAAGAAGGACCGGGTGGAGGATGCATTGAATGCCACCCGCGCGGCCGTGGAAGAGGGAATTGTCGCAGGGGGCGGTGTGGCCTATCTTCGTTGCCTCAAGGCCCTGGAAAAAATCCAACTCCCCGGCGAGGCCCAGATGGGCATCAACCTCATCAAACGGGCCCTTGAAGAGCCTGTCCGGCAGATTGCCAACAATGCCGGATTTGAGGGGTCCGTGGTGGTACAGAAGGTAAAAGACGGCAAAGGCAATTTCGGTTTCAATGCGGAGACCGGTGAATACGAGGACCTCATGAAGGCGGGGATCATGGATCCCACCAAGGTGACCCGGTTCGCCCTCCAGAATGCGGCCTCTGTGGCCAGCCTTCTCATGACCACCGAGGCCATGGTCGCTGAAAAGCCGAAAAAGAAATCTCCTCAGCCGGCCATGCCGCCCGAGGATATGTACTAAGAAAAGTTCCTCTCTCCGAGTCCCTGAAACAGGGGCTCGGGGGAGGCATCCTTTGAATCAGATCGGCCAGGTCGGAAGTCAGACGACAAAGTTCAGAAAAGAACACCCTCCCAGCATCTCCCAACCGGTAATCCCGCATTCTGCGGGATCTGGGCTCCGCTTTGACGGGTCTCCGCTGTCGAGCATCCAGAGTATCCCGTCCTACGGTTCCATCGGTCGCACATTCCATATGTCCGCCGCATACTCCCGGATGGTACGGCCACGCGACGTCTGTGGTCGGATCGAGGGGATCACAGACTGGATCAAGGGATCACCACATCGGAGAAACCCTTCGCATCTCTGCATGGAGAGGGCTTTTCATCGCCACTCATTCATCATCATCATAAAAGGAATGTCGTTTGCGCCTCAGCACTCGTCTTTTTCTGTCATCCTTGTCCCATTTTTCGCCGTCCTCGATTCTTTTTGCTTTCTTTTTCCTGCATTCCGGGCAACGTCTCGGGCTGGCAAAATCCAAGGCGAGGAACCGCGCCTGTTCCGCCGCACTAAAGACAAACGAATTTCCACACTGGATACATACAAGGGTCATATCATTCATGGCAAACAACAGTAGGCTGGTGTTGGGTGTAAACCGCAGGAGGTGTAAAAGGCCCGGGCGCGCTAACGGCGGCTTCGCCCGTTTCCGCTTTTTTCCGGTACATGGTGTCCTGAATGGGGCTGCATCCCCTTAACAGTGATGATCTGCCTGCCTTCCGCCTCTCTTACAAAGCCGACGACCTCCACCTCTTTTCGCATGAAGGCCTCCAGGGCCGCCCCGTTTTGGTCCCTTTCAACCAGGTATTCATCCTCGTCATACGTAGACACCGCCATGGCCGCGACATTCCCTTTCCGGTCCCAATCAATAGGAAGAACAATCCCTCTGATGGTGATCAGATGGGGCCGCAGGTTTTCTGCGTCAGCAGGATATTCGGCAGGATGCCTATCGTCCGAATCAGATAACATGACGTTCAGTGAAGCAATGGTCATGCCAAAATTGAAAGTATCGGTTTTCCCGTAGTAATCAGGATCTCATGCCCTCGAACAATCGGAATTGGCAATTCTGATTCAGGCCAAAAGGTCCGGATAGCATCTTCCCAAAAAAGAAAGAAAGAAATTTAATTAATTGAAATAGTAGAAATTTTTTGAACAAAGACATTAGGGTTCCGATATTCCAATCAAATCGGAACGTCTGATTCCGGCCCACAGACTCCCAACAGGAATCCGTGGGATCTTGAACATCGCTCTATCCCTTGAACTCTTCTTTTCGAAGCTTGTATTTTTTCATCAATTTGTGGAGGTGTCGGGTCGTAATCCCCGCTGCGAGGGCAGTTTCGTTGATCCTCCCTTTATTGTTACCCAACAGTTCCTTCAGATATTTCTCCTCTACATAATCAACCGCCCGCTGCCTTACTTCTGACAGATTGAGCCCCGCATCGAACGATAGGTTGGGGGATCGGGATTCCGGTTCAAATAGCTCGGTAGGAAAGCCTCCCGGAGTGAGCACCGAAGAGGATTCCAGAATGTAGGCCCGTTCCATCAGATTTTCAAATTCTCTGATATTCCCCGGCCACTCGTAAGCCCGGAAGGCATCCATGACCTTGGGATGGATATGGTGGATCCCTTTCTGGAGGAATTTGTTGAGTTTTTTCAAAGAGGCTTCCGCAAAAGAGGGGATGTCGTCTATCCGTTCCCGCAGGGGCGGCAACTCGATGGGAAACACATTCAAGCGATAATATAGATCTCTTCTGAACTGACCATCATCGCACATTTTTTTCAGATCCATATTGGTCGCCGATATGACCCGCACATTGCTCTTGGTGGTATCATCGCATCCTACGCGCTGAAACGTGCCGTCCTGGAGCACCTGGAGCAGCTTGATCTGTGCCGAGGGCGTAATCGTGCCGATCTCATCGAGAAAAATCGTTCCTCCCCGCGCAATTTCAAATTTGCCCAGCTTTCTCCGAACAGCTCCGGTAAAAGCGCCCTTTTCATGCCCGAACAGCTCGCTTTCCAACAGGGTATCTGGAATGGCGCCGCAGTGTACGCTGATAAACTGCTCGTCTTTTCGATTGCTGAGTCTGTGGACAAGTCTCGCCATGACCCCCTTCCCGGTGCCGGTTTCGCCGACAAAGAGCACCGTGCTCCTGGTGGGTGCAACCGATTTTATTTTATCGAATACCGCTTCCATTCGAGGATATTCCGTGTGCAGGACCTCGAATGAGTCCGATTGCCAAAATCGATCCCGCAGATAGTCGAGTTCCGACTGGACAATGATGTATTCGTGAATATCCTCTGTGACATATTTTACCTGTTCAGCATTCACCGGATAGGTCAAATAATTGCTGGCGCCGGCCTTTACCGCCATGACAGCCTCCCGGATCATCTCCTGGGAAGACATCACAATAATTTCGATGGTGGGATGAAGTTGCAGGAACGGTCGCAGCCATTCCTTGTATCCGTTCCTGTTTCCTCCCCCCCGCAAGAGGATCAGATCAACAAAAATCAGATCAAAAGGTTTTTCACCCAGCACCTCCAGGCCGATCTTCTTTGTCTCGGCATACTGAATTCTGTATTCCGAATGCAGGCAGGAATGGATCGCGTCAAAAACCGTTTGTTCGCTTGAAATAACAAGGATGGATTTCATATTTTACTCCACTTACCGGATGCTGGATGCTGGATACTGCGTATTGGATGATTTCGATATCCGAATGCCGGGGCCCCTGACTTTTCTGACCATGAGGCGTCCGGCCCGTGACCTCTGATCTTTAACAGCGGCGACTGAATTCAGGTATTCTAAGCCGATTTGGCTCCATTGAGCACATGCCTTGCTGGATACGATTCTGGATACTCCTTGTGCCTGGTACCCATGCCTTGTGACTCCACCATGATCGCTTAACTGCCCATGTTTTTTCACAATTATCACCGGTGGCAGGCAATCAACGCTTCCTTCAACACTTAAGTAGAACTTCGAGTTCCGCAGAGCAGAATATCGGAACCCAAACTTCTTATCCTGCCGAATCCATTTTCTTTCAACACGTTAAGTCCGATCGGATCTTCTCCTTTACGAGGCACCTTATACTACCGGTTTGATATCGGAATTTCAAGTTCCGATTTAGACCTGTTTCATATTATCCCGGCGGGTTTCACCTCCCGGAAAAATACGGGCAAATCTAAATGACCGGTTTTATAAGTCCTTGGAAAAACGTTCCAAAAACGAATTTTCACCCAAGTCGTCCCTGTTCGCGCGAACCCGGGCTGAGTAGACGGCATGTCTCTTGCTTTATTGCGGGAGTTGATCGTTTTCCCCCTTATTATGATTCAGGCAAATCAAGGGGAGGTATCGTTCTCCGGCCTTCCCTGCAGGCGGTGAACATCAAGAAAACCGTTGTGGACGCCACCCTGTAAACATGTAAAAATTAATAATTTAAAAGGAGGATTTATGCAAGATGAACCAGACAATAAACGGATACGGCCCCCACTTAATGCTGGATCTGGGTGAGTGCAACCCTGACATCCTGAATGATCTCGATGCCTGTTTTAATCTTTTGAACGACCTGCCGGAAAAGATTGGCATGACAAAGATAACCCAGCCATATGTCTTCAGGTACAACGCGCGCATACCGGAAGATGCGGGAATCACCGGCGTAACCATCATCGCAGAAAGTCACATTTCCCTTCATACGTATCCTCAAAAGAATTTTGTATTTGTGGATCTGTTCTCGTGCAAGCCATTTGACGTGGACAACGCCAAAGACTATATTATACAATTTTTCCAATCAAAATCGCCTTCCGTGCATACATACGAACGGGGCGAAGAGTTTCCAGCAACATATCAACAGGCAGCCTGATTGCTTCCTATGACATCCGTTATGACCACCGGCGCCTTTGGAGCGCTGGACGACGATTTTTGCCGTTATGAAACCGCAAAGGTGGCAATACTGCCCATTCCCTACGACGGCACCTCCACCTGGATGAAGGGCGCTGACCTCGGCCCCCAGGCCATGATAGCGGCCTCCGCCCACATGGAGTTATACGATATCGAGACAGACGCAGAGGTCTTCAGACGCGGGATTGTGACCATGGCGCCTGTCGATTGTCCGGACAGCCCGGAGCAGATGACAGCGGCTGTTTATGAACGTGCCGGAAGGCTTCTGGAAGATCGTAAATTCGTAGTGGGCGTCGGTGGGGAGCATTCGGTGTCAGTGGGCCTGGTTCGCGCGGCAGCGGAGAGATTCCCCGACCTTTCGGTCCTGCAATTCGACGCCCACTCCGATACGCGGGAGTCGTATGAAGGAAGCCGGTACAATCACGCATGCGTTATGGCCAGGATCGGAGAATTATGCCCCTATGTTCAGGCCGGGATTCGAAGCATGGATATCTCCGAATGCGCCGGCCTGAAACGGGAACGGATTTTTTTTGCCCATGACATCATGGCCGGCGTTGATATTGTTCCGAATCTGCTGAATGCCCTGACAGGGAATGTGTATATCACCATCGATCTGGATGTCTTCGATCCCTCCATCATGCCCTCTACCGGGACCCCGGAGCCCGGCGGGCTCGACTGGTACACCCTCCTCAACCTGCTGATGTGGGTGATAAAGGAAAAAAACGTGGTGGGGATGGATGTGGTGGAGCTCCTGCCGCACCCCGATAACAAGGCCCCTGATTTACTGGCCGCAAAGCTGATATATCGTACGCTGAGCATGATTTTTGAAATGACGTAATAATAATTGCAGTAGCCGGCCCCCTGCTCTGTCTGTTATTTCATCTTTCAACATTGTGTTCATCGGATGTTCTTTAATGCCATTTCAGCCGGATCCATTATCCCCGTCGAGCAAAGCCTCTGATTTTTCATCCCTAAGTTCAATGCCTTTTAAATTTTTTTCCTTGTGATATTCGCCTATCTGCGGCATACCTATACGAAGCTGGCCTGACAGCCGCAACCAAACAGGTTTCACCCAAGTCCCAGAGGACGCAAGGGCCTAATAACGCAGTGCAATGATCTCGTGGGGGCGCCCCCATCGGACCCGAATATGTACTTGGTACGGGAGCAGACACCATGAAAGGCTTTTACAACCAAATCCTGAAACTCGACCTTAGCGGTCACGGCCAACAGATCGAGCCCATATCCGAAGATATCCTTGAAAAATTCTTGGGGGGAAAGGGCCTCGCCACCCATCTCCTTCTGGAGAACAACCCCACAGGGGTGGACCCGATGAGCCCGGAAAATCATCTGATTCTGGCCACCGGCCCTGTATCCGGAACACCCGTTTGGGGGTCCTGCCGTTACGGGATTTACACCAAATCTCCCCAGACGGGATTTTACTCGGAATCCTATTCAGGGGGAACCGTGGGCGATTACATATCCAAGACCGGATTTGATGCGGTCATGCTCCACGGCGCATCCCAAGACCCCTGCTGGTTGGAGGTCTCGGATCACGGCACATTTTTTCATGATGCCCGGGACCTCTGGGGACTCGATACCTTTGAAACCGAAGATAAGATCAAGGCGTGGATCCGGAAAAATCGAAAGAATGCACAGAGATGCGGGGTCGTTTGTATAGGACCGGCGGGAGAGAACGGCGTGCTCTTTTCAGTGATTGAAAACGATTACTGGCGTAGCGCCGGCCGCACCGGAGTGGGCGCGGTTCTCGGATCCAAAAAGATTAAAGGCATCGCTTTTTGGGGAAATCAGAAGAAAGAAACGGCAGATCCGGAACGTGTCCGGCAATATGCAAAGGATCTCGGCCGGAAGGCGAAGGATGATCCGGGAGTCCTGGCCTACAAGACTAAGGGGACGCCCATGATGGTGGATACCATGAGCCGTGTGGGCAGCTTTCCGACCCGTTACTGGCACAAAGGAGAAGCCGCCCACAGGGAGAGTATCAACGCCGATGCCTTTCACAAACGCCTTCATGTGACGCCTAACGCATGCCTCAAATGCTTTATTGCCTGCGGGAGGCTCTCGGTGGTCAGAGAGGGCCGCCACCAGGGTCTCAAAATCGAAGGTCCGGAATATGAAACCATCTATGCCTTCGGCGGTCTCTGCGAAGTCGACAGCATCGAGGAAATCGCCCATCTCAATGATATCTGCGACCGGCTGGGCATGGATACCATCAGTGCAGGCAACCTGGCGGCCTTTGCCATAGAGGCGGCACGGCAGGGTCGGATCGACTATGACATCGACTACAATGAACCGGATAAGATCGCCCGACTCCTGAAGGATATGGCCTATCGACGAGGAATCGGTGACCTCCTTTCACGAGGGATCAAGACCGCGGCAAGGGAATGGGGGATGGAGGATCAGGCGATCCACATCAAGGGGATGGAACCTCCGGGATACGACCCCCGGGTCCTCAAAGGGATGGGGCTTGCCTACGGCAGTTCCCCCCGGGGGGCGTGCCATCTGCGGGCCACTTTTTACAAACCGGAACTCTCTGGAATTATCGACCCGGATGAGATCGATGGCAAGGCCGCGCTCTTTGCCGAATGGGAAGACCGGCTGATCATTATGGACACCCTGATCGTCTGCCGGTTCTATCGCGATCTCTATCCCTGGGAAGAATTGTCCTTCCTCATCCGGGCGGTCACAGGCCGTGCATTGAATGTGGAAGAGATGAGAGGTATCGCCCAAAACATCAGCAGCGCAACCCGGCGCTTCAATATCCGGGAGGGACTTACGGCCGAAGGAGACAGGCTTCCCAGGCGGTTTTGCACGGAGGTCCTCCCCGAAACGCAGAAGATCATCACCGAGGAGGAGATGGACCGCCTCCTGACGGATTACTACAGGGAGAGAGGGTGGAATGAGGACGGGGTCCCCCCTGGAACGACGGATCGTCCCTGAGGGGCTGTTTATCGGATCGTTTTTCTGATAAAGACGGATCTACTTAGCGGGCACGGGCCTTGATGATCATTCTCTCTACCCAATCCCGTGCATCTTCAAGGTCGGCCTCGTCCGGGTGACCCGTAGCGCTTTGGGCCTCCTGGGCCCAGGCCCGGTGCTCAAGCTTTTCCATGAGGGCATCGATGATCTGCTGTTTAACCTTTCCCCGGCAGCCGAACGTTCCCAAAATTACCGCATTCTTCGCCAGGTTTAAGGCGTGATAAAAAGCGGTAACCGCCAGCTCTCCTCCCCTCAGGGATCCGTGCGTGGCAAAATAGGCTACCTTCTGTCCCTCGGGGAGCTTTTTCACCAAGGCTTCAACCTTGCCGGGCACATTGTGGGAATGGACCGGAAACCCGATGAAAATGACGTCATAACCGTCAATTCCGGTCACCTCTTGAACGGGCAGGATCTCCTTTTTAGACGACTCGACCGCCTCGAAAACGGCCTTTGCCAGCTTTTCAGTATTCCCTGTTTCGGAAAAATACGTGACCAATACCTTCATAGGGTCCCCTCCAGGATTGAGAATCAAAAGATATAACCATCCACCTGCTATGACAAAGAAAGCGCCTGTAACCGAAACAGGCGTTGACCGGAGTTCATCCGGCCGGTCTATCTCTCTTTTATCGGCTCAACACTTCTTGGGGACGAAGTGATCGTTTACGCCGGCTGCAGGGCATGGGGCCGAAAGTCCTTTTTCAGGCAGGGACTATAGGGAAATAAGGCCTGCGAGTCAAGGAAAAAGGATTCGGGTTAGGGGAAAAGAAAATCCGCAGATTCCTGAAAACTTTTTTAGGGAGGACGTTCGACCTCCTGCGATCCTATTTGTATGTTAACCCTGCTCCGGGTGAGACAAATAATAGAAAAATCGTTTGGCCGGAATCCGGCGGATTATCAATTTGAGGAGAGCGATGCAGCGCTGTTGTCTTCCCGGCGCAGGGTAAATTCGGAACTGTCAATTCCGCATACTGGAGCGTGGGGAGGCACTCTCTCCCCACGCTTGCCATTTCTTGATCTGTTTGCTCTCTCCTCATCGAAAAATACCATATCCTTGAAGTCCTTACCGGATTCCAGGCATCAAGTATTTCTCCATTCAGCATCACATGAATGGCCTGTATCAAAATCCCTGCCAAAGCGGAACAGGGAATTCCTGTTACACAGGAATCGGATTTGGGAATTCCTGCTTTCTCCTCCGTTTTCGCCACTCTTTGGCCCTTGAATAGGAGCGAATCCCTTTCTTTCCACTTCTTTCTCAATCAGACCGAGCGCACCTCCGCACTTTCATAAGAAAACCTCTCTGGCATGCTTATGGCATTAAGGCCAGAGCCCTGGAAAGGGGCACCACCGTCTTTCAGTCTGGAAGCGATAAACAATTTAGATCATGTATCTATGAGGAACGCTGATGAATACCTTCTATAAGTTCAACGCCGATGCATATTATCCCTGGCTGCTGGCCTGCGCGCTTGCGTCGGTGGTCGGGATTGCGGGCTGGCAGCTAAACCTGTCGGCTGATTTAAAGTACTTAAGCGCGTTACAGATCCTGTCTTCCAAAAATCCCCTGGCCATAGTATTGTCTTTAACGGCGCTTTTCACACTGGGTTGTCGCATCGTCTTTGCCTGCTGTTATCATCCCTATTTGCCGGTAAACGACAGAGATATCCCTTTCATTACGGTGATCATCCCGGCCTTTAACGAAGGGGTGCAAGTTCTCCATACGGTCCGTTCCATCATGGCCAGCCGCTATCCCAGGAATAAGATGGAGGTCATTTGCGTGGATGACGGATCCCAGGACGATACGTGGTCATGGATGACCCGGGCGAATCATGAGTTCGGAGGACGCATTCAGTTGATTCGGAATCCCGTGAACCGGGGTAAACGGCATGCGCTCCTGACCGCCTTCGTGCAGGCCGAAGGAGATTTTCTTGTAACGATCGATTCGGATTCCGAGGTATTGCCCGATACCCTCAGCCATCTGGTCAGCCCTCTGGTCAGGGATCAACGGGTGGGTGCAGTGGCCGGTAACGTCCGGGTACTTAATCTGGCAGATGGGGCCATCCCCAAAATGATGGACGTCTCCTTCACCACTTCCTTTGATTTTATCCGTCGCGGTCAGAGCGTCTATGGCGGGGTGTTCTGTACACCCGGCGCCCTTTCTGCCTATCGGGCGGCGGTCATTGAGCCGCATCTGTTCGACTGGGCCAATCAAACCTTCATGGGGGCACGGGCCAATATCGGCGAAGACCGCGCCCTTACCAACCTGATTCTGGGCTGCGGATACCGCGTAGTATATCAGCGGAACGCGGTGGTGTTGACGAAAATTCCGGTCACCTACGGAGGACTTCGACGAATGCTGGTCCGGTGGGCGCGGAGCAATGTACGTGAAAACCTGGCAATGATTTCTTTTTTGGTAAAACGCTTCCGTGTCGGTCATGGCGGGAGTGGGTGGGTTCGGCTGTTCAGTGCTGCCCAGATCCTTCGTATGGCACTGGGAGAAGCCTTTAAGGCCGGCCTCATGGTCCAGATGGTCCTGTCCCCGTTCATGACGTTCATCGCCATCGGTGTCGGCTGTTTCACGGCCGCCATATTGCCGGCGGTGGTCCATCAGCTCCGTTATGGCGGATGGTTCGGGTGGCGGTGGGCCATCCCGTTTTCGTTTTTCTGGCTGTTCGGTCTTTCCTGGATTTCTTTCTGGGGGCTGGTTACTGCGCCCAGATCGGGTTGGCTGACCCGGGGACTGCCGGAGATTGCCAGGCCCACCCCCCCGCCGACGCTTATCCCCCCGGCCAGTCAGGCCTAAGGACCTGCGACATGGATGGCGGGGGATCTGATGGCCGGATCCGGGCGAACCCCCTTTTCGCCGTGCAGACGCTCGATTTCAAAGTAGTGTCGGCAATCGCGTTGGAAAGATGTGCGGTGGTACGTTCAGTTTAACTGGTGAGCCGGGAAAGGGGGCGCCCAACAGTCCGGAAGGACGTTCAGGGTTAAGCCTTTGAAATTAATAAGAAATCTATTTATTGCGACGGTTCCTAAACCATCTCCCGCCCTCTCCACCCATGAATATTGATCTATCTATTTACAATTAAAGGAAAATTTGCATTTCTTTAATTCATGGGGAACAGGTTCAAACTGGGTATTGCTGAAAAATAGTGGTATAAGCGTTTCATTCGTGGTATCAAACAGAAAAAGATCCCCTTCTGCTTTTTCCAACCGGGAGTCACAAGGGTATTCACGGATGTATCGACCTTACACTATCGCTTATCCGTTTTTCAGGGACACCACCGAGATATGAATGATAAAGTAGCCCTTCCTTCTACATCCGACATCAGAAAGGTCCTCACCTTTGACAGGAAGGAACTGCCCAGTTTTCCCCAGGTAGCGGCAAAACTGCTTGAAATGTCCAGGGATGAAACCACTTTGATCGAGGATATTTCAAGGGTGGTTGAATCCGATCCCGGTTGTGCGGCCAGGGTATTGGAGGTTGTAAATTCAGCCATTTACGGTCTTCAAAGAAAGATAACGGCGCTGCCTGAAGCAGTTGTCCTTCTGGGGTTTGATGAGATCAGAAAACTCTCTATCGGAATGACTGTTTTTCAGGGATTGTTTGCATCAGGCAGATCAAGAGAGTTTGACAGGATCCATTTCTGGCGTCATTCCCTTTCCGTGGCGGTGCTCGCCATGGAAATCGCAAAGAAAATTGAATACTCACGCCCTGAAGAAGCCTATATCGTGGGGCTTCTGCATGACGTGGGAAAGATATTTCTGGATCTTCAGGGCCAACGGAATTACGGAGAATTTCTTCACGGGATTGCAGGTTCTCAGGACAACATCGTTGAACAGGAACGAAAAATCCTTGGGCTTGGACATGACGATGTAGGCGCCTTTTTCTGTTCCCTCTGGAAATTGCCTGAACCCATTGTGCTGGCGGTAAAATACCATCATCAACGCTTTCAACCGGAGGATCTTTCCAAAGAAGAGGCGGTGTTGATATCCATTGCTTCCCTGTCGAATTTCGTCTGCTGGACTCAGGGCATCGGATCCTTTGACATGGTCTGCCCCCCGATTCTGGCCCCTGAGGTCGAGGATTTCATCGATTTTGAACAGATTGATATCATTAACTGCATCAGCGCCATGAACAGGGAAGTGGAACGTATTTCCGAGTTTTACCAGTTTGTTTTTCCAACCCCTAACCAAATCCACGAAAATCTGCTCTGGACGAATTTTAAACTTTCCAGGGCAAATACCAGATATTTTTATAATGCCCCCCCGGTAGGAATGGACGGGATTCTTCAGACAACTGAAAATGTCACTCCCTCCGATCTTGGCTTGGAACTGGGCAAACCCCTTGCAAAAGCAAAAACCATCAAGGAGGTGCTGGATATTGTCATGTTCCAGATCGGGTGCATTTTTGAGCCTGTGCACTGGTCCCTGTTACTGAAAGACCCGAAAAGCGGGGACATGATTTTTACTGTTGCGGCGGGGGCAAACAAAGAGAAACTGGAGGGCGTGAGACTTCCCAGAGGAGAAGGGATTGTGGGCTATATCATGGAAACAGGAAGCCCATTAATCGTGGAAGACGTTTCAAGAGACATCCGCCTGAGCAATCGCATGGCCCCCTATGACGGTTTGGAAATCCGGTCTTACATGGCAACGCAGCTCAAGAGCGAAAATAAAATATTCGGGGTCATTGAATTAATCGATAAAATAGACGGAAAGGCGTTCACGCCCGAAGAGTTGAATATGCTGGCGTCGATTTCAGAGTATGCGGCCATAGCCATTGAGAGGGCCTATTTTAACCAGGCACTCCAGAAGATGGCGACACTGGACGCCCTAACCGGCCTTAAAAACAGATACAGTCTGGAGCGCGCACTGGGCAACAGGGAAAAAATGTTGAAACAATACGGCCCTGATGCCTCCATAATGATCATTGATATAGATAAATTCAAACGAATTAATGAAATCAAAGGGCGTCAGGCTGCTGATGGAGTTCTGAAACATCTTGCCGACATTCTAAGAAAAACCTTCCGGCGCACGGACGATATATTTCGATACGAGGGAGATAAATTCATTGTCCTCCTGTCAGGGACGGACAGAGAAGCCGCCGCGCAGGCCAAATGGAGAATACTCAAGACCTTCGATACGCTCAAAGGTGATATTGAAGTATCCATCAGCATCTTTGTTCATTCCGTGAAAACAGATCACGCCAGGGGGCTGATTCATTTTCTTGAAGAAAAACTCGCCAGAGACAAGGCGGTCTCCAGAGACGAACCCGTTGAAAATTTGGAACAGAACCTGCAACCTCTTCTTGAGCAGGAGATGAAGAAACAAGCGCCGGAAAGGGCGAAACCCTATCATAAAAAGGTATCGCTGGACGGCGAATTCGTATTACTCAGTTCAAAATCACATGGTCGGATGAGGGTCGAAGGGATTTCCCTGCTCGAGATCGGTTTTACAATAACATCGGGGCATCAAATTCGAATCGGTGAGTTTATTGACCTGTCGTTCCGGCTGGATGATCCGAAAAGGTCCCTGGTGAAACGTCGGGTCGTGGTCAGAAAGGTGGAGAACAAACAAATTGATGCCGAAGTTTACAACCCCCCTCCTTATGCAAAGAACCTCGGTTTTTACCTCATGAGTTGACACTCAGCAAACCAAAAAATCTTCGCGCCCTGAGACCCTGCAAGAAAAAAGATAGCCTGATTATACCAATATTTCCAAGTCCTCCAGCGGGTAGGAAACGCACGCATGGACATAGCGGAACTGCCGGTCTGATTTTCGAACCGGCACGCCTGCCGGCTGAAAGACCTTGCCGGAGAGGATCTTGATGCGGCACATGCTGCATTCACCGGATCGGCAGAGAGCGGGGACCCTTAACCCGGCATTTTCCAGAGCCGTCAGAAGGGGTTCTCCGGCCCGGGCATGGATTGCGTCTGCCCCGGACACCCTGACACGGAAGTGATCATCGGCCTGAATCTCCCGGGGCCATGCCGGGTCCTCCCATATGCGGGCCGGGGGGCCGTAGACCTCCTTTCTGATTTTCCGCAGGGGGATGTCGAGGACTTCCAGTTCGGGCACGCAGAAATCATACATTCCCTGAGGGCCGCAGAGATAGAATGTTTTTTCCCGGGGATCGCCGAGAGTCTTCCGTATGAGGGTCCCGGTCATCAGCCCTTTTGCGCCTTCATATCCTTCGGGTGGATGTTCAATCACCGGCACATAGAAGATATTCTCGAACCGCTTGGAAACGGCGCACAACTCATCATAAAAAATGGCCTCATCGAGGGTCTTGCTTCCATGAAAAAGATAGAGGGTTCTGTCCAAACCGCATTCAACCACCTCACGGATCATGCTCATGAACGGGGTGATGCCGCTTCCGCCGGCAAGACAGACCATGGTCCTGTCGTGAAACACGGGATTGAAATAGAAATGACCCGCAGGGCCTGAACTCTCCAAAGCGTCCCCCCGGCCGACCTCGTCCAGGAGATAGGTGGACACCCGGCCGGCTTCCACACGCCGGACCGTTATATCGTAATAGCCGGTCTGGTTGGGCGGGGAGGATATGGAATAGGGCCGGCTGGTGCGCACCCCTTTTGCATCCAGAAAGAGGGCGATATACTGCCCGGCCAGGAAGGGAGGCAGGTACCCGTCCTGAGACACCAACCTGAGTGTCTTTGTGGACGGCGTCTCATCAATGATGTCCGAGACGCGAAGGGTCATGCGGCTGGGATGCAGCAGATTAATCTGCTGATTCACCGAATCCCGGTAGATGGTATAGTCTGTCCCATGCTTCCTGCTGAATGTGATCTCATCCGCAATCCCCTGATAGCCGTCAAATTCCTCGAAGATCGCCTTGCTCATGGTTTCTCCTTATGCTGCATTCAATTTTCGGATGATGGATTTGGCCGCCGACAACCCCGCGTTCAGAGTGGGCTGGAACCCGCAATCCCCGATCCAGCCGCTGGCAAAATAGAGGCCTTCAATGGGCCCATAACGTCCCGGCTGAAAGAACATGGAATCCTTGGTGTACTGTTCGAACCCGTAGATGGCGCCCTCGGGGTGTCCCAGGTAGCGCATGTGGGTCAGGGGCGTGGCCGTCTCCAGCTCCTCAACATGGGCCCGTACACCCGGGAAAACAGCCTCCACCCGGCG
This sequence comes from Deltaproteobacteria bacterium, assembly GCA_021737785.1. Classification (NCBI taxonomy): domain Bacteria; kingdom Pseudomonadati; phylum Myxococcota; class Myxococcia; species Deltaproteobacteria bacterium. The sequence goes on along the minus strand of JAIPDI010000034.1, from coordinate 7,981 downwards.
GAGCATGGCCTCGGCGCATCGGAATTTGATATCGTGATACTGAGTGGGCGGGATGCGCATCCACGGCTCGCCGTATTTCAGGGTGACGATATTGGCCTGGCAGGTCCCGGGCGGTGAGAAATCAGGATCGGACACATCGTAACAACTCAGGACCATGGTCTCGTCCGTGATGTTCACGCTCCGCATCCGGTTGAAGATCCTGTCGTCAAACTCAAACGCTTCCACCAGGAAGTTGGTGGATGCGGTGATTCCCAATTCTTCGGGCTCGCAGTCAAAACCGACGAACATGGTAAACGCCGATGGACTGAGACTCCGCCCCCCCATCTCCCTGAACACGGAACCCGGGATGTCTGTGGCATCCATGAGCTGGGCATAGGTAGTGACCTGCGACGCATTGGAGACCACGGTTTTTGTCTGAATGCGATCGCCCTCGTCGGTTAAAACGCCCTGAACTGCGCCGTTTTCAACAAGGATGCGCCTTGCCCCGCAGTTGAACCGGGCCGTGCCGCCGTTGGAAATGAATTGATCGGCGATGGCATTGGAAAGTGCCTGGGAACCGCCCTTGATGTGAAACGGCTTGAACTCGATGTAGACAAAAAAGAGCATGGCAAGATAGGCAAAGGAGAGGTGGTTGGGGGGCAGCCCCAGGTATCCCCAATAGACAGACAGTATCCCTTTCAACAGGGGGTCGGTAAAAATCTCGTCCAGGACCTCATTGGCCGGTTTGAACGCATGGCTGTAGAGAACCGGGTATTTGTCACGGGACGGGGCCGGGTCCTTGAAAAAGAAGGCGGCCAGCATGTTATTGGCATAGGCGTAGACCAGATCGAAGAATTGGTGAATGGCCGTCTTCTCATGGGGGAATCTCTGCTCCAGTTGGGAGATCACCTCTTCCTTGTCCGCCTTGAGCGTCAACCGGAAGCCGTCCGGCATGGACACGCTGAAAAGGTCTTTCATCTCCACAAAGGTCAGATCGTCCAGGACCCCCAGACCCGCTAACGCCATCCGGAGCGGCCCCGGTCTTTCCGGGGTCCCCATCCCGCTGAGCTGATGCAGGGCCACCTCGAACTCGAACCGGCCCCTGCAGAAACTGGTGGCGCATCCCCCGGGGATATTGTGCCGTTCCAGCAGGAGGACCTTGAGGCCCTTCTTCGCCAGCCGCGCGGCCGCTGTCAGGCCGCCGTTGCCGGCCCCGATCACCACTGTATCATATGTTTCCATCACCCCTCCCGGCCCGCATTTTCCTTCGCCTTTTGAATCTCCATTTCCCTCAATTCCCTCCGCAGCACCTTGCCCACCGTGCTCTTGGGGAGGTCATCCATGAATTCCACCAGTTTCGGAACCTTGTATGCGGCAAGCTTCTCCTTGCAGAAGGCGAGCACCTCCGCCTCTGTCAGGGTCTCCCCTGCCCTGGGCACGATAAAGACCTTTACGGTCTCCCCCCGATAGCGATCGGGAATCCCCACGGCGCAGGCCTCCTGGATCTTGGGATGCTCGTAAAGGACCTCGTCGATGTCCCTCGGATAGATGTTGTAACCGCCGGCGATGATCATGTCTTTTTTCCGGTCCACGATGAACAGGTAGCCTTCATCATCCATATAGCCGATATCCCCGGTGTAGAGCCACCCGTCCCGGATCGCATGCTGCGTCTCCTCCGGGTTCTTGTAGTATCCCTGCGTCACCTGGGGACCCTTGAGGAGGACCTCGCCGGACTCGCCCATCGGCATGTCCCTGGCGCCGGTCTCAACATCCACGATCCGGCAATCCGTGTCCGGGACCGGGACTCCCACGCTCCCTGTCTTGGTCTTTCCCCGCCAAGGGTTGGCGTGGGAGAGAACAGAGGTCTCTGTCAAGCCGTAGCACTCCACAATTCCCGCACCCACGGCGTTTTCCCACTGATGGACGGTCTCAACGGCCAGCGGTGCGGCGCCGGAGACGCATCCCTTTACAAAAGAGAAGTCGGTCTTGGGAAAATCCGGATGATTGAGCACGCCCACAAAAATGGTCGGGACGCAGGGGAACCAGTCAGGCCGGAACTTGCGCGTCATTTCAAGGACTGCAGCCGGTTCGGGCCGGGGGATCAGGATGAGGGTCAGGCCCCTGTAGATGGCGGTGTTCATGCCGGTGGTAAATCCGGCCGAGTGAAAAATAGGGAAGGTCCCCAGCATGCTGTCCTCCCCCTCCTCCGCATCAAAGATCCATGCCCTCAACTGCTGAACACAGATACTGCAGTTGCGGTGGGTCAGCATCACGCCCTTGGACACGCCGGTGGTCCCGCCGGTATAAAGGAGGGCGGCAAGGTCATCAAAGTCAACGGACGCCTGCGGGGGCGTGGGGGGATACTTTTTCACAAGATCCAGAAAATCAAGAACCCCTTCGCCGGGGTCGGTATTCCGGTGCATCTTCTTCTTGACAAGGGGAAAGAGCTGCTTCTTGGGGAATGGGAGGTAGTCGCGGATATGGCAGGAAATGATGCTTTTAATCCCGGTCTTCTCTTTGAGCTTGAGCATCCTCGGCACGAGGAGATCGAGACATATGGCCATGGTGGAATCCGAGTCATTCAGCTGGTGCGCCAGTTCGTTCTCGGTGTAAAGCGGGTTGTTCATGACCACCACCCCGCCGAGCCGGAATACCGCATAGGAGGCAATCACCACCTGAGGCATGTTGGGCAGCAGGAGGGCCACCTTGTCCCCTTTCCGTATGCCGAGATCCGCCAGGGCCCCGGCAAAACGGTTTACCAGGTCGTTCAATTCCCGGTAGGTGATCTTTTTCCCCATCATGATCAGGGCAAACGTATGGGGAAACCGCCTGGCTGTCCTCTCCAGCGCATCATGAAGGGTGAGCGCTTCATAATCCAGGCTGGGCGGGACCCCCTGGGCATAGGCCTTGTGCCAAATCCTCTCTTCCATGGCTTCCTCCTTCTGAAGTGACTAAAGTGCCTAAAATGCCTAAAGTGAACTAAACTTATTGAATTTACTTAATACATAAGGCTTTAGCGTTTCAAAGAAAATTGACAGGACCAGAAGGACCAATTTGGTTATTGAAGAATCGTTTTCAGTTCCCGGGTATCTCTGAATGATGACCTCCCTCTTCTAAACGGGTTATGCAAATAGATTTGACCGGTCAATCTCTCAATGCCCAACCACAACTTAAGATCAAGGCCCTTTACGCTCCACACTATAAATTTTGGTTACTTGAGGCTTTTTCATAAATCCTTCAATGTCATTCCGGCGAAAGCCGGAATCCAGGTTTTTCAACTGCTTCTGGACCCAGGCTTTCGCCGGGGTGACGGTTCCGTTGGTGTTGCAAGAGGCTCTCTTTACGCACTTTAGGCACTTTAGCTCACTTTAGACACTTTAGCTCACTTTAGGCATTTCCTTTCCGCATCAGCTCTCCCATAATGATCAGCTTCTGAATCTGATTGGTGCCGGCCCCGAACTCTATCCCTTTCACGTCGCGGTACATCCGCTCGATGGGGAATTCCCGGATGAACCCATATCCGCCGAAGATCTGCACGGCCTTGCCCACGGCCTCCACCCCCACCTCTGCGCAGAAGAGCTTGGCATAGGATGCCTCCAGCCGGACCCGTTTTCCCGAATCGGCCATGGTTGCGGCCCAGTAGGCCAGAAGCCTTCCGGCCTGAATCTTGGCGGCCATGTCGGCCAGCATGTCCTGAATCATTTGAAAGCTGACAATGGGCGCCCCGAACTGAACCCGCTCCGAGGCATACCGGAAGGCCAGGTCAAATGCCCCCTGGGCCACCCCTATGGGGGCGATGGAATAGATGATCCGCTCCCGGTCCAGCCCGCTCATGAGGACTCGGATCCCGTTGTTTTCTTCGCCTAAGAGGTTTTCAACCGGGACCTCGCAGTCTTCAAAGATCAGCTCTCCTGTCGGCGACCCCCGCACCCCCATCTTATGGAGGGTCTTTCCCGTGGAAAACCCGGGGAATCCCTTTTCCACGATAAAGGCGGATATTCCTTTCTGCCCGGCATCCGGGTCGGTCTTGGCATAGACCACCACCACGTCGGCCAGGGGGCCGTTGGTGATGAACATCTTGGTTCCGTTGAGGATGTACCGGTCCCCCTTCCTGACGGCCCGGGTCTTGAGGGAGAGGGCATCCGACCCGGCCTCCGGCTCGGTAATGGCCAGGGCGCCCACCTTTTTTCCCGCGATCAGGTCGGGGAGATATTTGCGCCGCTGGGCCTCGTTGCCGTTTCTATAGATGTTCTCGGTGCAGAGGATGGCGTGCGCACCATAGGTGTTCCCGGTGGAAACGCATCCCCGCATGATTTCCTCCATGACCAGGACACACGAGAGAAAGTCCGTCGCGCTGCCGCCGTATGCCTCGGGGATGGTCATGCCGAATAGACCCATGTCCCCCATGGCCTTGAAGTTCTCCTCGGGAAACCGCTCGGCCTCATCGATCGCCGGGGCCAGGGGAATGATCTGCTGGTCCACAAACCTGGCCACGGTCTGTTTCAACATCTTCTGTTCTTCGGTCAGTTCAAAGTCCATAAAGCCCCTCGATACTTGATTCTGGATTCTGGATGCCGGTTTCAGGTTGTGCCTAACCCTCTTACCCTCTCATCTTCTAAACTTCTGCCGGATATACTGGATACTGGATGCTGGATGCTGGATGCTCGTCGCGCGTTATGATCGCTCGCGGCTCCTGGCTGATGGCTCATGGGTGATAGATGCCACCACTAAAACCATACCCCCCTGCTCCCTGCTCCCTGCCCCCTGCTGCCTACTGCGACCCCTGGTGCCTCACTCACTAATCGTCTTCGTCATCCTCCTCATCCGGCACAAAGCGCTTGATGAAACCGGTATCAAAATCACCCCGCTGGAAGGACGGATCATCCATGATCCTGAGGTAAAGGGGGATGGTGGTCTTGATGGGCGCGATCCCGAACTCTTTTAGTGCCCGCCGCATGATACGGATGGCGCCTTCCCTTGTCAGGTCATAGGAGATCAGCTTGGCGATGAGTGAGTCGTAAAACACGGGAAGTTCATACCCCTGGTAGAGGTGCGTATCCAGTCTTACCCCGAAGCCCCCCGGGGGCCGGTACAGCTCGAGCTTTCCCGGCGACGGCATGAAATTGCGCTCCGGATCCTCCGCATTGATCCGGCACTCCATGGCCCAGCCTCTCTGTTGGATATCATTGAACCCGTAGTCGAGTTCCCCGCCGGATGCCAGTCGGATCTGCTCCTTGACCAGATCGATCCCTGTGGTCAATTCGGTGACCGGATGCTCCACCTGTATCCGCGCATTGATCTCCATAAAATAGAAATTGCCGTCTCCATCCACTAAGAACTCAACAGTGCCCGCGTTGAAGTAGCGGACCGCCTCGGCGACAGCCACGGCCGCCTGTCCCATGCGCTCCCTCAGTTCCGGCGTTACCGCCGGAGAGGGCGACTCCTCGATCAGCTTCTGGTATCGCCGCTGGATGGTGCATTCCCGCTCGCCCAGGTGGATCACGCGGCCATGCCGGTCGCCCAGGATCTGAAATTCGATGTGCCGGGGATGGGCAATGCATTTCTCGATATAGACCTCGTCATTCCCGAAGCCTGCACGGGCCTCCATCCGCGCAACGGGGAATTCTTCCACAAGCATTTCCCGGTCTTCACATGTCCGGATGCCCCGGCCCCCGCCGCCGCCCGATGCCTTGATCATCACCGGGTAACCCATGTCTCCGGCGATTTTTTCCGCCTCCGCAACGCTATTGACGCCGGCCGGGCTGCTGGGGATGACCGGGACCCCTTTTTCCTGAACGATCTTTTTGGCGGTCAGCTTGTCCCCTGCCAGGTGGAGATTATCCGGCGTGGGACCGATAAACGCAACGCCTGCCTCCTCGCACGCCCTGGCGAAGCTTCCATTTTCCGCCAGATACCCATAGCCGGGGTGGATGGCGTCAACACCGGCGGCCCGGGCGGCATCGATGATGCTTTCCATGTTGAGATAACTCTTGGCGCTGACCGCCGGGCCGATGCATACCTGCTCGTCCGCCAGGGTGAGATGGAGCGAATCCCTGTCCGCCTCCGAATAGACGGCAACACTCGGTATTCCCAGTTCACGGCATGCCCGAATAATGCGGTGCGCAATTTCCCCCCGGTTGGCCACCAATATTTTGGAGAACATGGATTATCCCTTCTCCAGCACAAATACGAGGTCATTGTCCTTCAGGGCCGTCTCGTTTTCCGGCACAATCTCCATGATCGTCCCGTTGGAGGGAGACTTGATCTTCTGAAACACCTTCATGGTCTCTAAAAGACCCAGGACCTGCTTTTTCTTCACCACATCCCCCACCTCTGCATAAGGGGGTTGATCCGGGGCAGGACTGCGATAAAACACCCCTGACATGGGCGCCCTCACCTCGATACGCCCGGCACTCTCTTCACTTCCGCTCATTCTCTACACGTCTCCTTTTCTCTTGTGAAACTCGGCTAAGTCTGCTCGCCTGGTTGAAGCGTAGCGTAGATCCCGCAGGATGCGGGATTACTGGTTTCTGGTTGCTGGATACTTGATACTGGATACTGGTTTCAGGTTGTGTCTAACCCTCTTACCCTCTCATCTTCTAAACTTCTGCTGGATATACTGGATTCTGGTTGCTGGATGCTCGTCGCTTTGACCTTTCAGCTTTGAGCTTTGACCTTTCAGCTCGTTGCCGTTTTTCAACTTTAGGCACTTTAGGCACCTTAGCGCACTTTAGGCACTTCTCCTGCTATGCCGGCCTCAGCCCCAGTATCTCCCTGGCCTCGGACGGGCTGGCAATATCCCGCCCCACCTCCCGGACAATCCCGGCCAGGGCCTCCACCAGTACCCCATTGCTTCCGGCCTTGGTGCCGTCGGGGAGGTAAAAGGTGTCCTCCAGGCCGGTCCGGACGTTTCCGCCCAGTTCAACACACTTGCGGTGAAGCGGCCATATCTCCTCCCTCCCCACGGCGATGACCTGATAATGAGTCCCTTCGATCATCTCATTGACCAGGAGGGGAAGCCATTCCGGCTTTGCCGGCATGCCGCTGGCCACCCCCATGACGCACGAAATATGGGGGTCTCCCTCAAACATGCCGTTTTGCTTGAAAAGCATGACGCTCCGGACAATTCCCGTATCAAAGCACTCAAACTCAGGCACCACCTGGTTGGCCGTCATCACGTCCAGAAACTGCTGGATCTTTTCCACCGGATTGTCAAATAGGGTCGGCGGCCAGGCCCAGGAGCCGTCGCTCCTCAGCTTCAGATAGTTGAGAGATCCGGCATTGCAGGCTGCCATTTCGGGCTTGAATTTTTCCAGGCAGGCGACAGGGCCGGATATGTCCGGACCTACCACCCCTGTGCTCATGCAGATGATAATTTCCGGCACCCTGGCCTTGATGGCACCCAGGATGGCGCCCACGGTATCCAGTGTCCACGTGGGGAGATGCCCCAGTCCCTTTTCCTGGTTCCTGAAGTGGCAATGAACAATCGAGGCCCCTGCATTGTAGGCCTGCTCGGTGTGATCCGCCATCTCTTCCGGGGTCACCGGCACATGATGAACGGCCGGATCGGTAAGGAGCCCGGTAAGGGCGCAGGTAATGACCGTCTTTGAACCCATCTCGTCCCCCCTTTGGATTGATTATTTATGATTGGCGATTGTTGATTTACAGTTATCGATTGAAAAACTGACAACCCTACGATTGACAGTCAGGATATACGTTCGTCCGAAACTCGAAAAGCTGATGATCAACGACAAATACCTCAACACGTCAGAGGCGCAATCGCCAATCGCCAATCATCAATCCCTAAGGCGGCCTGACTGCCGCAACCAAACAGGTTTCACCTATGGACGCCCGTGGGGGTCACTGCCCAAGAGCTGCAATAAAATGCGGTCGTATCGGTCGGCGGCCGCCCCCGGGCTCCGAATAATGTTTACGGAAAGGCAGCAAGGACATACCGTCCCATGAAAGACTGTTCTTGGGGCTGGAACAGACTGTATTGTAA
>JAIPDI010000033.1 GCA_021737785.1 Deltaproteobacteria bacterium | reverse complement strand
AATAATTAAATACGAGAGCTTTATAGCCAAGAATATCGGCGTTGTTAGGAGATAACCGGTGGGCTTTCTGAATGGCTTCTATCGACTTATCATGCTTTCTCTGAGCTAGATGTATTCCTGCTAATAGATAATAACTCAAGGGATCATCCTCATCCATTGAGAGAACCTTCTGAGTCAGAGAGACAGCCCGTTCTATTGAATCGGAAGGAGATTCATCAAACCTGTATCTTGCACCCATCCAATACGTCCAGGCAAGCATTCTATAGGCGCTGACGTAATCCGGGTCAATCTCTATAGCTTCTCTTGCCAATTCTCTGGATCGAAATGTACCCCCCTTTGTAAATTTTCTGAAATTTTCAAGTGCCTCCTGATTTTTCAAATATGCCTTGATATTCTTTGCCTCTTTCCTCCATAAGCGTGCTTGATCGCCCTCTGTCAAATGTACCTGCAAAGCGGTGAGAATATTTAATATTAATTCCTCTTCCACTTCAAAAAAGTTCGATACATCATGGTCATAAGTCTCGGCCCATATATGATGCCCTTTAATCGCATCAATCAACTGGGCGGTTATTCTTATTTGATCGCCCGACCTGCGAAGACTCCCCTCCAAGACATATTGCACACCAAGATCCTCGCTTACCCGCGCGATCGTTACCGGCTTCTCCTTATAGGCATAACTTGACGTTCGAGCAATAACCATCAATCTCGGTATCTTTGAAAGGGCCGTGATGATATCCTCTGTAATGCCATCACAAAGATATTCATGATCGGATTTCTTGCTTATATTTACAAAAGGAAGCACCGCAATGGAAGGTTTATCCGGAAGGGGAAACGCCATCTTCTCCACGGAGGCCGGGTCCATCGACGGGGGGCGGAGGTGGAAATGCCAGACACCGGCAGCCGCGCCGAGAATCAAGACGGCGGCCATGGCAATCAGGGCATTTCTCCAGGTCCTACCCACTGCTATTTTCGCCTTGACCACCCGATGGGCCGCGGCGCCCGGAAAAGACAGGACCTTGTACGCCCTAATCGGCTTGTCAATATTTTTGACCTCATGCTCCCCAAGGTACTCGTACTCCAGGCCGATTTTATTTTCTATGGCATCATAAACAGTACCGGAAATGCAAATCCCTCCTGCCTCTGCCAGGCTCTCCATTCGGGCGGCGATATTGACACCATCTCCGTAGATTCTATCTCCTTCTTCCAGTACATCTCCCAGATTGATCCCGATACGAAACCGCATTCGGCGGTTCTCCGGCAGTTCGGCATTTCGCTCGGCCAGTTCCCGCTGAATTTCAACACCGCAGTTGACCGCGTCCACCACACTTGTGAATTCCGCCAGGATATTGTCCCCGGGTGAATCCACCACCCGGCCACGGTACTGCTCGATCATATGGGTCATGGCCGCTCGATGGGTGGTGATGGTGCGAACCGTGGCTTCTTCATCCTCCCGCATAAGCCGGCTGTAACCCTCCACATCAGCGCTCAGGATGGCGGAAAGTCTACGGGTAAGAACCTCAGTGTTCATGTGGGATCACCTCCCTAAAAAACAAAAAGCCCCCGAGCGGATATGGATATCCACTGGAGGCTAAAATCTCACCACCCTCTGGAGACGCGGAACCATGATTTCCTCCCAGAAGGTCGGGGTTATGCTGTTGGGTTGCCTTAGGTTACCCGGAATGAATAGTATTCAATTTCATTAAAGCCCAAAGAGGGGCAGATGTCAAGGCGAATTGAGGCTCGAATATGCAGGGGATTGCGGAATTGGCAGAGGGTTGTTTGCTGTGTCTTATAATGTGACGTATGTATCAGATATCTCATCACTTTATCAATTTGACATATAGCCACCGTACCCAAACGGCGGCTTAAGATCTTAAAAGCCATGCAATCACGGACACAAATCTGTTGACTTGCCTGGCAAGTTGTCGTTTCATAAGCCAAACACTCCTACCCAATAACCTCTTCCCGGGAGGTCATGTCATGGAGCACCCCCTGAAGATCTGCTGAGAATTTTTCTCAATCGGGCAGATCTGCCCGGCTGAGGACCCGGGGCTTTAGAAAAACATCTGCAAAACCTGCCTACTTCTCAAAGGAGGAAAAGATGAGAGCCTTAAAACTGCTATTTGCTGCCTTTGGCGTTTGCTGTCTAATGGCTTCCGTGTCTTCGGCTGATGAAGGAAAGAACGAGTCAGGAAAGGGGAAAAAGCATTCCCCATCCGGCCAATATCAACAGGGCGGTGACCAAAACTCCTACTTTCACCAGCATGGTTATACCAAACTGGATATTCCAAAGGGGCATTATCCTCCTCCCGGTGAATGTCGTATCTGGTATCCCGATCGTCCCGCTGGTCAGCAGCCTCCTCCTGGAAAGTGTCGGGAGTTGCGGTCTCAGGTTCCCCCTGGTGCGTGGCTTATAGACCATCCACCAGATGATCCCAAACATGTTCATATCAATGTCTACGACGAGAGACGCCCAGGGACTGTCCAAGCGGTCGGAGAGTTCGACATAGCTTCGGGGGTATTTGTGCGGATTGTGCTCGGCAACTGATAACTAAGGTGAGCGAGGGGTCGTCCGATTTGGGAAATGGACATTATCAGCCCCGGTGCTGGTGGTTGCGGCGTGGCATTGTGGATAACACGCGGTCATCTCAGCACCGAATTCGATAATTATTATTATCGGCTAATTCAGAGCTGCAGGCTATTTTCCGTCGCTGATAAAGGCGAATCCCCTTTCAATAGCCTTCTGATTCTGTCCAAAAAACTTTTCCTTTCCCTTGAGTGCAGCCTGCATCCCCTTAATCGTGTCGTCCAGGGACAGCATCCCTGTTTTGGCGCAGACCGTTCCTATCATGACCATATTCCCTCCCCGTTCCGATCCGGCCTCGCGGGCCAATTCCAGCGTGGGCACTGAGACGACCTCGATATCCTTGCGAGAGGGCTTTTCCTCAAACAGGGAGGCGTTCAGAAAAACAGTCCCCCCCTGAACCACGGTGGGCTCAAACTTCTGAAGTGAGGGGAAGTTCATGGCCACGACAATATCCGGGTTGGACGCCACCGGCGAGGCGATTTTCTTGTCGGACAGGGTCACCGTGCAGTTGGCTGTTCCGCCCCGCATCTCAGCGCCGTAGGAAGGAAAATAGGTTACATTGAGTCCTTTATGCATGGCCCCGTGGCTCAGCACATACCCCATAAGGAGGACGCCCTGGCCTCCGAAGCCTGCAAACGTTGTTCTGGTAATCATTTTTTGTCCTCGTATCCGGTAATATCTTTGATGACGCCCAAGGGGTAGGTCTTTACCATCTCCTCGGCCACCCAGTCCCATGCGGCCTTAGGGGTCATCTTCCAGTTAGTGGGGCATGGGGAGAGAAGTTCCACCAGGGCGAAGCCCAGGTCATCCAGCTGGCACTGGAAGGCCTTCTTGATGGCCTTCTTGGCCTTGCGAATTTCTTTAACCGAGTCCAAGGCGCAACGTTCCACAAATACCACGCCGTTGCTGACCGCCAACATGCGGGAGATGTCTATCGGACTGCCGTGGAGACGGGGGTCCCGACCGCCGGGGGCCGTGGTTGCGTTCTGGCCTAAGATGGTCGTAGGGGCCATCTGACCGCCGGTCATGCCGTAGATGGCGTTATTGATAAAGATTGTCGATATCCTTTCTCCCCGGTTGGCTGCATGAATGGTCTCGGCTGTTCCGATGGCGGCCAGGTCCCCGTCACCCTGGTAGGTGAGGACGAACTTGTCCGGATGGACCCGCTTGATGCCAGTGGCGACTGCCAGGGCCCGTCCATGGGGGGCTTCAACCATATCGAAATTAAAGTAGTTGTAAGCAAGAACTGCACAGCCTACGGGCGGGACCCCGATGGTCTTTTCGCGAAGTCCCAATTCATCCAGACATTCGGCCACCAGCCTGTGGGCCACGGAGTGGCCGCATCCGGGGCAGTAATGGGTCGGCGTCTCCTTCAAGGATTCGGGCCTGCCGAATATTTTCGTGTACTCAATTTGTTCGCTCATACGTCAATCCTCCGGCCCACGGTTCCGTCGCCCTTGACGGCCGATCGGATGAATCCGGCCACCTGGGCCGGGGTGGGGATAATTCCTCCTGGAAGGCCATGGAAATAGATCTCGGCCCTTTCGCCGACCGAGAGGATCACATCTTCCACCATCTGGCCCATGCTCAGTTCAAAGACCGCTATCCTGGGAACCTTCTTGGACAACTCCCTGAGGGGAGGGAGGGGGAAGGGCCACAGGGTGATCGGTCTGAACAGGCCCGCACGGATCCCCTCGGCCTCAAGTTCTTCAATCGCGCTCTCGGCGATACGCGCTGCCGTGCCATAGGCCACCACAACCACCTCTGCGTCTTCTGTCCCTTTTGTCTCCCATCGCAGCTCTTCGGCCGTTATACGGTCGTATTTTTCCTGAAGATGGAGGTTGTGCTTATAGAGTTCGCCCTGCTGACCCAGGAGCATGGAATAGATGGCCCTCGGTTCACGGCCTTTGCAGCCGTCCAGGATCCAGTCCTTTTTTGGCAAGTCCGCCAGTTCGATGAAATCGGGGAAGATCACCGGTTCCATTACCTGTCCCATCAGACCGTCTCCCAGGATCATGACCGGGTTGCGGTATTTGTCGGCCAGATCAAAGGCCGCAAATGTGAGGTCGACCAGTTCCTGACCGCCGGCCGGCGCCAGTACAGGCGTCCGGTAGTCGCCGTGTCCGCCGCCCCGGGTGGCCTGAAAATAATCGGCCGCCGAGGGTGCGATATTTCCAAGGCCGGGCCCGCCGCGCATCATGTTGATGATGACCGCGGGAAGTTCCATGCCCGCCATGTATGAGATCCCCTCCTGTTTGAGGGAGATCCCCGGGGAGGACGAGGATGTCATGGCCCTTCCGCCGGCGACCGAGGCGCCGAGAACCATATTGATAGATGCCACCTCGCTCTCGCCCTGGATAAATGTACCGCCGACGTCCAACATCCGGGCGGATAAGTATTCCGGAAGTTCATTTTGCGGGGTGATGGGATAGCCGAAATAGTAACGGCATCCGGCGCGAACCGCCGCTTCTCCCACTGTTTGGGAGCCGTTCATTAACATCTTTTCACTTGGCACGATACACCTCGATAGCTACATCAGGGCAGACCGTTGCGCACTGGGCACACCCAGTGCAGCCCTTCTCGCCCTCATTGACGGTTTCCTTGAATCGGGCCGGAGAGTAACCCTTCTTATTGAGCGACGCATCGACTTCGATTCGTTTGCTGGGACAGACGTCGATGCACAGATGACACCCTTTGCACCGCTCCCTGTCGATAACTATTTTTCCCTTTTTTGTATTCTTGGCCATGTTCTTTGTACCGTTTCCCCGTTGATTTTCCCCATTCGGATGACCCCGCCGTCTCAAACGGAAGGGATATGCGAAATCCGGGAATTGCAAATTGAGACCCCCGTGAAATCATATGAAAACCTGACCTTCACAAGGGAGCATGGTGACCTTCGGCCGCGGAACTTAGAGGGCCCTTGAGAAATTCCCCTTCATTCGATGGAATGAATTGTAATCTTCTCTGAGCGTCTCGATACCGTGTTGTTAAGGATTCATGCGCCCTGCGTGAAACGGGGGAGTCCGAAACGAATGCCTGAAAAACTAAAGATAATATCCATGCTTCTATTTTCTGTCAAGATTTTTTTTGTATTCTTCAAGCGCTTCTCTCTCACCGGACAAAGCTGTCTGTCCCCTTAAAAGGCGCCTATCCTTCCCCTCTTCCCGGCACAACGCATATGAACTCGAAGGATTCATTGCCCCGGTTTTTGAAGCAGTGGGGCTGGTCGTCGTGAATATACACGTAATCCCCCGGTTCTAACGGATGTTCCTTGCCTTGGGGATCAATGACGATCCCCTTTCCGGATTCCACCCTGACCAGATGAGGAAAATCGTGGTGATGATGCGGGCTGGATCCTCCCGGGGCCACCTTAAAATAGCGCAGAACAATTTCTTCGGAATTATCGTCCGGGCCGATGACGATCTGCTTGGTAATATTATCGAAGCCTGTCATGTCTGCAAAAGGGATGTCAGCAAGTTTTTTGATGATCATAATCTCCTCCATTCGGCACGTGAGGTGCGGGATTGGTCTATCCAAAGATGATCAATAAAATAAAAAAGTACTCCTACAGCCGTGCAAGAAAAGGCCTGTCGGCTGTGAGGTTCGGCGGGCCTCCGGGGGTTAAGTAGTACCCGAACGGAAACCCGGAAAATCAAGAAACAGTGAAATATGAGAAGAGGTTCTGTTAATGTAAATTTTGTTCCATCAATTTTCAATTCTTGAATATTCAATTGTGCCTGAATCACGCCAAGGCGTGATTTTCGTTCAGGCACTGCTAAGTATCGCCGAATACCCGTCTTAACAGGTCCGTGGTGCGTTTGGCGGGGTTTGTTCGGATCGCCGCCTCTTCCTCGGCAACGTAATAAAAGATTCCATCCATCCCTTTTTCCACAACATAATCCGTCAAGTCCGCCTTCACGTCCGGCACAAACGGAACAGAGCGATATTTATTCATCAGGCTGTCGTACGCCTGAACAGCCTCCACTTGTTGGAGGCTGTTTTCAACAATGGGTTCCATCTCTCTTGCCAGGGTTGGAGACATCTTGCTTCTGAAATATTGGGTGGCCGCATCCTTGGGGCCGTTATAAATGGTCTTCACATCATCAAAGCGCATTTCCGTGATGGCCTGGATAAACAGCTCCTTTGCCTTTGGGGTTGCCGCTTCCGCTGCCCTGTTGAGTTTCAGCTCGAGATCTTCAAGCTGAGCGGACATGCCGATTTTACCCATTATCGACTTTACGGCCTCCAGCTGTTTCGGCAACGGGATATGAATGACCGGATCGCTATTAAACCCATCCACACGTCCCAATCGGCTCACCACATTTTCGGTACCCACGCGCAATGCATCTTTGAGGCCCCCGCCGATTTCTTCAACGCTCAAACTGGAATGCCCGGCGCCCTTACTGTAATTATTCAGTAATCCTTTTCCTTTATCCCACCAGTTATTCCCGGCGTGAGTCAGGTCCGAGCTCAAAAAAATTGCGGCAGAACAGATGGCCCACGCCATCAAAGAAAAATAAACAGAAGTTCTCAAGGGCTTTTTTTTCATCAACCTGACCTCCCCTCAAATATGGCGAGCACCAAAATTTGACGGAGTGTCTGAATGTTCCGGAAGACTGCGTGAATCTGTATACCATTTTGTAGTGATATTGCCCCCTGATGTCAAGGAGATCGACAAAAGGGCGGCCCGTGGGATATGGATCTGATCTTGATCGGGGGTTGTCTTGAGCGCCATGTGGGGAGCCGGACATGCCCGGAGACCAGCGGAAACAGGGAACTCGCACGGAAATAATATCTTGCCTCCTTACCTCTATCGGACTAAAATGATGGATATTGTTATTAAGCAAGGAGGGTGAAAATATGAAATCCATCCCATACCACATCCATCTGCTCGTGTTTATGATCTTCCTGTTGGCGTCATGCAGTACGGTCCCTGTGACCGGGAGGAAACAGCTGGCCCTGATTCCCAGTTCGACCATGCTTTCCATGAGTTTCCAGCAGTATGATGCGTTCCTGGAAGAAAATAAACTCAGTACGAATCAGGAACAGACCCGAATGGTCAAGCGGGTGGGCCACAATATTCAGAAGGCCGTGGAACAGTATATGGCCGACAACAACCGTTCCGATGCCCTCAAGAACTACCATTGGGAATTCAACCTGGTGGAGAGTTCGGAAGTCAATGCCTGGTGCATGCCCGGCGGCAAGGTGGTCATCTATTCGGGAATCCTTCCCATTACCCAAGACGAGGCCGGATTGGCCGTGGTGATGGGTCACGAGATCGCCCATGCAGTGGCGCGGCATGGGGATGAGCGAATGAGCCAGGGCCTCCTTGTCCAGACCGGCGGACTGGCCCTCTCCACAGCCCTGGCCACCAAACCGGAAACCACCCGCCAGCTATGGATGGCCGCCTTCGGTCTGGGTGCTTCTGTAGGGGTGATGCTTCCCTACAGTCGCCTGCACGAGAATGAGGCGGATCGCCTGGGACTGATATTCATGGCCATGGCTGGATATGATCCCCGCGTGGCGGTGGAGTTCTGGAAACGGATGTCCCAAGAGAAAAAGGGGGGCGCTCCGCCCGAATTTCTGAGCACCCACCCGGCCGATGAGACCCGGATACAGAACATCACGGCTCGGCTCCCGGAGGCTATGAAATATTATCGAAAAGCAGACGGGTAGGGCACCCTTATAGGTGCTGTCCCTTCGGCTGCGGGATCGCCTTTGCAGGGACCATGGCGGTGATTCGTAACCCTTGAACCTTCTGAATCCTTGGACCTTTCCTGGAAGATCACCTCTGGCCGGAAAAAGGACGGTCAGCCCGGGCGAAACCTTTCCGACGGACGAATATTGAATTGCCCTCGCGGCGGGGGATGTCCAGCAACCAATCAAAGCGGTGAAATGGGCCGGCTGACGACATGAGAAGCCGGAGATGGGTGGTCTGAAGCCAAGGGGTCGGGAGGGGCCCTTTTCCCGGCCCGTCGAAACCATGATTGCTCTTCGGAGCGCTAGATGATCCTGCTGAACACGAACGCTTCGACCGGCAATCAGTCGATGTTTCATATGAGTTGTCATAATTTTGTTGTTGTGGTAATGGACGGGTGGTCGGTTTAGCGTGAAGTGAAGGAGGACCCTTACCATTCGGCCCCGATACCCTCTAAGACCCGCTGCCTTATGCGCGATCGTAGTCCTGTGTCTGCTCTTGAGTGCGGGCAACCTCTTTGCACAGAACCTGCAAACAAAAAGGGGGCTGCTGGACGATGATGCGATTCCCTGGAATATCACTGCCAACTCCCTGACCTATAATGAAAAGGAAGGCACTTACCTTGCGGAAGGGGATGTGGTGATTACCAAGGCGGGGCAGACCCTCTTTACAGAGCATGCCGAGTTCAATGTGAAGACGGGGATCGCCAGGGTCTCCGGCGGCTTGCGGTTGGAGACAGAGGGGGACGTGGTGACGGGTAGGGAAGGGACTTTCAATCTCAATACCCGGACCGGAGAAATCGTGGACGCCTCACTTTTCCTGAGGGCCAATCATTATTACATCCGGGGGAGTCACATGGAGAAGGTGGGGGAGGATACCTATGTGGTCCAGGAATGCAGCCTGACCACCTGCGACGGCGCCAATCCCGACTGGACCATCACCGGTTCCGAGGTCAAGGTAACCATCGAGGGCTACGGTGCGGTCAAGCATTCTGCATTCCGTGTGAAAGGCCTGCCGATTATTTATGTCCCTTACATGATTTTTCCCGCCAAAACCAAACGCCAGTCCGGGTTGCTCCCTCCCCGTGTGGGCTACTCCACCCTCAACGGCGGTGAACTGGAGATCCCCTTTTATTGGGCGATTTCAGACCAGACCGATGCCACCTTTTATGGCCGCTTCATGAGCAGCAGGGGATATATGCAGGGGGTGGAATTCCGTTATATTGAAGATGAGGATTCAGAGGGCGTTTTGGAGTTCGATATCCTTTCGGATATGGAAAAAACCAAGAACATGACGGATAAGGATGCCTTGGAGATCAGCCCGTTTGCCCGCACCAACAGCACGCGGTACTGGCTGAGGGGCTGGGCTGACCAGGCGCTCCCGTTCGATGTGTCGGCGCGGCTCGACGCGGATTATGTGAGCGATCAGGACTATCTGAGGGAATTTGAAGAGAAACTTTTCGGGTTTTCCTCCAGGACGAATATGGATGAGAAATCCAATCGTCCGTTTCAGGAAAAGCGATCGCCCACTCGGAGGTCCGCTCTCAGGCTCAGTCGTGACGGCGAATCCTACAGCCTTCAGGGCATTGGGAGTTATTATCAGCCATCGGAAGATCCTGCCGACAAAAATATGATGCAGGAACCTGTGGGAGGTCTCAATTTCATGCTCCTCCCCGAGCAGATCAGAAGCTTGCCCGTATTTTTCAATCTTGAATCCAATTATGATTACGTATGGAGCGATGAGGCGAATAAGGGCCACAGCATCTCTATTTCTCCCCAGGTAAACTTTCCGTTGTGGATCGGACCCTATGTCCAGTTTGAGCCGTCCTTCAGTTATACATATAACGGCCTATGGGCCGAAGACAATGAGGGGAAGAGGGAGAACCAATACCAGACGGTCTATGAGGCAAGCACAAGGCTGGCCACCAATGTGGAGCGGGTTTACGATCTTCAATGGTTCAATGCCGATAGAGTGCGGCACAAGATCTCTCCGGTGCTCACCTACCTGTACAGGGGATACCGAACAAATGGAGATAATATCCCATGGTTTTCTCCTATTGACAGGGGCGGATATGAAAGTCCGTGGTTTGATTCCATCCACCAGGAGGACGATGAGGATAAGAGCAGAAACCGTATCGCCTTTGCCCTCGAAAATTTCCTGGATGCCCGTTTTAAAGACAAGAAGGGAAGAGTCACTTACAGTCAATGGGGTACCTTTAAACTGTACCAGGGCTATGATATTGATACCGCGCGCCAGGGCGATGAAGGTAGACCTTTCACCCCCCTTTTGGCAGAACTGATCGTGAGACCTTTCTCGTCTCTGGACCTGCGGGGGAGCGCAGGGTGGGATCACTACGACAATACGTTTTCCCGTTCCACCCTCTCAGGGAGTCTCTCTTTCAGCCGGGCCGGGGGGAGAACGGATACCTACGAGGTGAACTATCAGTATTTTAAAGATGCTCAAGACGGCCAGACAAACATCAACTTCCGTGCCGACGTGAACCTTTTCCATGGGTTTTCCGTGGGAGGCTCCTTTCAAAGGGATATGGAGGCGGGGCAGACCATCTCGAGTGCCGGGTGGATAGGATACCAGAGTCAGTGCTGGGGCCTGAAATTGGGTGCTGCAAAAGAGGACGGCGACACCAATGTTATGGTTCTCATACGCCTGGTCGGGCTGGGAGACACAGGGCGTTGGTAGGCGTTTCAGACATTTTGTTCAGGATGATGTTCCAGAAAGGAGGGAGTAGGGATGAAAAACAATCAAATGAGGTCTGCTCTTTTTTGGGGACTTCTATTCGTCAATATCCTGATGTGGGCGTCCTGGTGCCCGGCCGAGACCTATTATGTGCGGACTGACGGGGGTACGGCGGGCCAGTGTACGGGACTGTCCGATGCCCCCTACCCGGGATCGGGCGAGAACCAGGCCTGTGCCTGGTCCCACCCTTTCTGGGCGCTGGATGCATCCGGCAACTGGAAGATCCAGGGGGGGGATACGGTCCTGATCCATTCGGGGAGCTATCGGATGGGTTTCGGCGCCCCCAATACAGGATGGTGTGATGCATCGGGGGCCTATGAATGCCACCTGCCCCCGCTCCCTTCAGGGCAGGACACGTCACACCCGACGCGCATCCTGGGGGTCGGCTGGGAACAGGGATGCACCAACCCCCCGGAGTTGTGGGGGGCGGAGAGGCCATGGCAGATCCTGAGCCTGGATGGTACGTCCCACGCAGTTATCGGGTGTCTTGAAATCACGGACCATTCCGGCTGCGTGGAAGGCCATCCGGATCCGGCCATGAGGTGTGAGAGGGATACCGATCCTTTCGGCGATTGGGCGCCTGTTGGGATATACGCGGCAGATTCTTCACAGGTGGTCCTGTCCCACCTCAATATCCACGGCCTGGCATGGGCCGGGGTGCATGCCGGGCGCATCTCGGACTGGACCGTGGAGAACGTGAGGATCGCGGCCAATGGCGGGGTCGGATGGGACGGAGATGTGGGGGAGAGCACCAGCGCCGGGAATTTGATCTTTCGCAGTCTCACGGTTGAATGGAACGGATGTGGAGAGACCTACCCGCAAGGGGAGCCAAACGGCTGCTGGGGACAGACGGCCGGCGGCTACGGCGACGGCGTGGGTCTGGGCGCCACGGGCGGGAACTGGGTCTTTGAAGACGCGATCTTTCGGTACAACACATCGGACGGCCTGGACATGCTGTACGTGCGGCTCCCTCCTTCCAACATCCAGATCAGGAGAACCCGGTCCTATGGAAATGCAGGAGATCAGATCAAGGTCAATGGGCCGACCCGCATCGAAAACACCCTCATGGCAAGCAGCTGTGGCTTTTTTGAGGGAAAGCCCTTCACCTATCACGTAGACAACTGTCGCGCCGGAGGGAGCGCACTGGCCCTCAACGCGAGGAGAGGCAGCCAGGTCTCGGTGGTCAATTCCACCATTGTCGGCCAGGGGGATTGCCTGTGCCTCATTGAATGCGACAGCGGGGACTGTGACGGCTCCGAAACCATTATTTTGCAGAACAACATCTTCATGGGCTACCCTGAATTCCATGATCCTTCGGACAATGCCTGTTACATCTGGTTCGAGCCGGCCGTTTTCGGCTCGGTCAATACGGATTACAATGTGGTTTTTAACGCCAAGATGGGGAATGTGGGGCTTTCGGCCCATGACCTGGAACAGAACCCACTCTTTGTCAATTCAAACCTGGATGCCTTCGATGGGCACCTTCAAGTGGGCAGCCCGGCCATGGACAGCGGCCTGGCAGTGGGAAGTTTGGGCGGTCTCGTGCCTGACCATGACCTGGAAAACAATCCGCGGCCCGGGGGTCCGGGCGTGGATCGGGGGGCCTATGAACATGGGGGTCAGCCGACTCAGGACCCGGTTCCCGACATCAAGGCAAACGGCTCGGATGGGCCCCTAACCCTTTCCTCGTCCCAGGCCCTTTCCGTAAGGGTGGCCCTTGATCCCGGAATACATGGAGGTGACCCTGCAGACTGGTGGGTGGCCGCCTCAAGCCCCTTCGGCTGGTTCCATTATGATGTCACGGGGGGGGCCTGGACCTGGGTCCCCGGCCTTTCCGTCACCTACCAGGGTCCATTATTCAGCATCCCGGGAACGGCCATATTGAGCCTGCCGCAAAGCATCCCCGGGACCTATGTGTTCTATTTCGGGATTGACATGGCGGTGAACGGTTCAATCGATTTTGACCGGTTGACCTATGACAGCGTGCAGGTGGATGTAAAATAAAAGAGGCAAAAGAGAGAGAAGATGCGGATTCAACCGGAATGCATTCCCTGTATCTTGACCATGTCCATCACCGCCATGAGGGAACTGGGACTCCAGGGTGACGCAGAAAAAGAACTGTATGGCAATATCTTGGACATCCCGTGGTTGAGGGGCCGGTCGTGGGATATCACCAGCCCTGAAGTCCTTGAGAGGGTCATGCATGTGATGATGGATGCGACCGGGAGAAGGGATCCCTTTCAAGAGGTCAAGACCCTTCAGAACAGGCGGATCATGGGGATCGTCCCGTTTCTGAAAAGCATGCTGAAAGCGGCCTCTGATCCGCTTCATACGGCCGTAAAACTGGCCATTCTGGGAAATACCATCGATCTTATGATGGGAAACCGGCCCACCGACATTGAAAACTCTATTGCCGAGAGGCTGAGAGAGCCTGTCTCCGATATAGAGTATCAGAAATTCCGAAGGCGGCTGGACAAGTGTCGTTTTCTGGTCTATCTGGGAGACAATGCCGGTGAGATTGTCTTTGACAGACTCCTCATGGAAACCATCAGGGGGCTGCGGGATATGGATATCGTCTTTATCGTGAGGAGCGTGCCCGCGCTCAATGATGCCACCATGGATGAGGCGCGGTCGGTGGGAATCCACGAGATCTCAACCATCGTGGAAAATGGAATTGACGGGCCGTGCCCGGGGACGGTCCTTTGCAGATGTTCTCAAGAGGTGACGGAATTGATCCACCGGGCCGACATGGTCATCTCCAAGGGCGGGGGCAACTTCGACGCCCTGGAAGAGGAAAAGGGGGCGGTAAGAGACAAGATCACCTTCATGCTCCTCTCCAAATGCACGCCGTACTGCAATTTCTTCGGTGTGAACCTTCACCAGCCCATATTGGCCCATCTGGGCAAGGTCTGTTCGGGCAATCCCTGACTCCGGCAATCCCTCCATGAAAATCAGGGGTGTTCATCGAGCACTCCCTGGCCCTGTTTCCTCGACCTTGTTGCGTATTGTGTGGACAGTCGGGGAGGGTCAGCGGTCGACGATCCCGGTTATTGACTTTTGGAGGCATTAACGATAAAGATGAATCAGGTAATCGCGAGCTGAGGTCATTATTTGGATCCAAGGAGGGAAGCGTTTTTGAAAATGGTGATGTGGCGAACAAGGCCTTTTATTTTCGGAGCGGCAGCCATTATTTGGGTATTGTTCTGTGCCCATTCCGCATGGGCCTTGAGAGCCTTCGTACTGTCCCCTGACAGGACCTTATATGGCGCCGCGCGCTGGGTAAAAGCGAATGAAAAGGACACGCTCCTGGATATCGCACGTGACTTTGACCTTGGATACAATCAGATCATTGCTGCGAACCCGGGGGTTGATCCCTGGGTGCCGCCCAAGGAGGGTCTTGTGCTTGTCCCGTCGGCCGTTATACTCCCTCGAGAGCGTATAAGCTCGGGTATCGTTGTAAATCTGGCGGAGATGCGCCTTTACTACTTCTTTTCGGACGGCGGCAACCAATACTTTCTCACTGCCCCCATTGGCATCGGCACAGAAGGCTTTCTCACCGAATTGGGTGTCTATACAGTACAAAGCAAGACCGCTAACCCAACCTGGGTGGTGCCGGAGTCAATCAAGGAAATGGAACCGGATCTCCCGGCCGAGGTGCCGCCGGGGCCGGAGAACCCGCTGGGCGACTATGTTTTTCGTCTTTCCCAAAGGCAATATGCAATACATGGTACAAATCAGCCATGGGGAATCGGGCGGAGAGTAAGCCACGGCTGTATCCGCATGTACCCTGAAGACGTAAGCATACTCTATCCGCTCATATCCGTGGGGACGATCGTCCATGTCGTCTATGAACCGATCAATGTGGGATGGGGAGGTGGGAAGTGCTGGATACAGGTATTTGACGATTTTGATAACCGGATCGACGATCTGCGTTCAAAGGCGATGGGCGAACTCTCTCGCTGGGAAACAGCCGTAGGCCCCCTTGACGTCGATGTCGAGACCCTGGACAGGGCGTTGAAGGACAAAACCGGGGTGCCTGCGGCTGTTGCGCGCCCCAAAAAACCTTAACCAGGGCGGCTACTTCTTAAGGGATTTTTCGAAGATGCGTTCTGTCTTTTTGGCTACGGCCTCTGCACGCTCTGCGGCATCCATCGCCTTGGTGGCGGCCATGTCGGCCCTGTTTGCAGTCTGCTCAGCACTGAAAGCGGCCTTTTCGAGGCGTGCGACCATGTCTTCAAGTTTTTTGTTGACGGCCTCGGCCCTGGCCGCGGCGGCCTCGGCTTTGGCGGCCGCAGCCCTGGCCTCTTCGGCCGATTGCTTGGTCCCCTCCAAAAAGGCCCTGTCTTCTTTGGTGAGGGTGGCACAGCCCCCAAAGCCCAAGAGGCATAAGAGACCGCCAAAGGCAATCGTTTTGGAAAACATCCTGTTCATTCTTTGCATCAACATCTTCTATCCTCCTTTCCGGGTATATGGTTCGACACGCTTATGTTATCAAATTTTGCGTTGAAAAATCAATTCATAATATTTCTGGTTCTGATTTTTTCAACCGTAAATGCCCGATCGGAAACCCCGCCACTCAACACCGGACGAATCATAATTATAGACAAGGCCAGGAAGAAATTGGTCGTGGTTGCGGATGGGGAACAGGCCGCCGAATTTCCGGCCGCATTCGGCATAGACCCTGATTCAGACAAATACAAGTCATTTGACGGCGCGACCCCTGAAGGCCTTTATGTCATCACTTATAAGAAATACAAAAGCGAATTCCACCGGTTCCTGGGCATCTCTTACCCCAATCTTGCCGACGCGGCCAGGGGTTTGGCCCAAGGTGTGATATCTCTCAAGGAATATAAAAAAATATATCAAGACATTCGGAAGTCAGGCCATACACCCTGCGGTACCGGCCTGGGCTGCGGCATCGGGATCCATGGCGGAGGGGTTTTCAGATATTTCGGCAAGAACAAAGAGACCGACTGGACCGAGGGCTGCATCGCATTGGACAATCCGGCCATGGAAAAGCTATTCAATCTCTGCAGGCCCGGAGACCCCGTCATCATATTCAACAGTCGCAGAAATCTTTGCGGCATCATCAGACCGTTTACCCATATAAAGGATATGGACGAGAACGGGGTGCCGATCTGCCCGGACGGTATCTGCACCTACCAGGTCGAGGTCCCTGTCTCTTGGGGCCGAATGATCATAATCATCAAGGAAGGAAAAGACTACGGCAGGTCCATGAAGGTCATGGGGTATAAAGACGATGTTCAGAAGCCGTTTTTTATTCTTGTTGACC
The DNA here is from genome assembly GCA_021737785.1 of Deltaproteobacteria bacterium. Classification (NCBI taxonomy): domain Bacteria; kingdom Pseudomonadati; phylum Myxococcota; class Myxococcia; species Deltaproteobacteria bacterium. The sequence goes on along the minus strand of JAIPDI010000033.1, from coordinate 46,362 downwards.
GCAATGCGGACGGCTATTTATCGACTGTTGACAGCATAAGCGGTTCTATAGCAGATGAGAAAAGGCCCGATGCAACATACGAACGGATAAGAGAAGCGGTTGTCAGCGCCCTTTCCAGGGGCGACATTTTGGATTCAGTCGACGGTCGATAGCCTCCTGCAGACGCCATTACCCTTTGCGGTGTCATAATATCTTCCTTCCATCCATTTGCGGTGTATCCCTCCTTTACAGATACAGACAGCCGCTCATTTTTTCCTGTTGACTTTCAGTTTAATTTACAGTATTCTCCATCCATACCAGGATCAAGGAGAGTTGCGGTGGGAATGCGGCCCGTTATCCAACCGCCGCTCCCGCTTCTAGGGTGAGGAGGAGCCGATGAAATTGACGGATAAACAAAAGGACTTTCTGGATTATATCTCCAGGTATGTGGAATCGTGGGGAACGGCCCCTTCCTTTGACGAGATCTGCGCCCATTTCGGTTTTGCCTCATATAACACGGTCACCACCTATCTCAAGATCCTGGAGCGGAAGGGCTATATCCGGCTGCCGAAGGAAAAAAACCGGAAACGGGCCATGGAGATCATCAGCCCGGTGGAGAACAGGCGGTTCGAATTCCCCCTGTTGGGACGGGTGGCGGCGGGGCGGCCGATCGAGGCCATCGAAGACCGAAGCGTGGTGGAGGTCCCGCCCTCCATGGCCGACAGCGGAGAGTGTTTTGTGCTCCAGGTGGCAGGGGATTCCATGGAAGAGGATGGGATCCTGGACGGGGATTTCGTGGTGGTGAGACGACAACCCGTGGCACAGAACGGAGATATTGTGGTGGCGCTCATCAATAACGAAGCAACGGTCAAAAGGTATTACCGGGGAAAGGGTCACATCGAACTCCGGCCTGCCCATGCAGGGATGGAATCCATACGGGTCAACAGGGGGGATCTTTGCATCGAGGGAAAGGTGGTGGGGGTGATGAGGTATCTGTAGGATTGTCGATTGAAGATTGAAGATTGAAGAACTCACACCAACAACCCAACAACCCAACAAACGCAACAACCCAATAAACCCAACAAACCGATGCCCCGCCACATCATCCATTTTCATGTACCCGCCCTCCCCATTGCCGTGGCCCGGATCTCCCGGCCGGAGTTGAGATACCGGCCCGTGGCCATGGCCGCGGGCCGGTCAGGGCGCTCCCTGGTCCTGTCTGTTTCCCGGGAGGCCCGTAGCGAGGGGGTGTTCAAGGGGATGTCGCTTCAAAAGGCCCGGACATGCTGTCCGGGCCTGACAATCCTTTCCCCGGATCCGCGGGCCGCGGAACAGGCCTGCCGGGAGCTTGCCCGGGTCGCGGCCCGATACACGCCCCGATATGAACCCTGCGGGCCGGGGCACATGTATCTGGATCTTACCGGTACAGAGCGGCTCTGGGGAAAGGCCAGAGACGCGGCATGTCGTCTCAGGAACGAGATCCGGGAGCGCTTGGGTCTCATGGGGACTGCCGGGGTTGCCGGCAATAAAATGGTCTCCAGCATCGCGTCCCGGACCGTTCCCTCCGAGGGGGTGCTGAACGTGGATCATGGCCGGGAGGCCGGTTTCATGGCCCCCCTGAAGGTCGGACTGATGCCCGGCATCGGCCCTGTACGCCGGAAACTCCTCGCAGAGGAGCTGAACATCGTCCGCATTCGACAGTTGGCGGCCCTGGATCTGAACCGTCTGGCACTCATCTTTGGCCGGCAGGCCTATATGATCCATGAGAGGGCCTTGGGGATCGATCCCACGCCGGTGTATCCCTTGTCCAGGGTGCCGGTGATCGCCGAAGTGATCACCCTCCCCCAGGAAGAGGTCGATGATCCAAGGCTCTTGGGATATCTCTATCGGCTGGTGGAGACATGCGGCCGGCGGATGCGAAAACAGGGGCTGATCCCCCGGAAGGCCGGATTGCGCATCCGGTATGCCGACCATGTGGAAACAGGAGGGCGGTTGAAACTGCCCCGGCCCGGTTTCCAGGATCATGATCTCTACGCCCCGTTGGAAGCATTATTTTTTAAGCAATGCACCCGGCGGGTCCGGGTGGGATTCATCAAGGCATGGTTCTGGGAATTTTCCCGGCCCGACCCGCAACTGACCCTCTTTGACGCCCCGTCTCCGGATGAAGAAAGACGATCCGTGCTCACCCGGACCCTGGACCGCATTCGGGACCGGTATGGAGAAAATGGTATTATGTATGGAAAAAGCAAGGCGTGAGGCACAAGGCGCAAGGGCAGCCCCGACGGCCACACTGCCAACAACGATCAGAGACGCGTCCGGCCACTTCTTTGGTGGATGCTTTGAGCTTTTGGCTTCTTCCTCACGCCTAACGCCCTGCGCCTAACGCCTAATGCCTTGTGCCTAACGCCTACATCATGTCCTTCATCCATCTGAATGTTCATTCCGATTATTCCAGGGGCTGGGGGCTCGCCACCATCGAGGAACTCTGTGGAGCGGCCCAGGGCCTGGGCATAAAACGGCTTGCCCTGACCGATACCAACGGCATCTACGGAACGGTCTTTTTTGTGAGGATGGCCAAAGAGGCGGGCATTGCGCCGATCGTGGGGAGCGAACTCCTGCACGATGGTCGACGGGCGGTGGCGATCGTCAAGGACCGGGAGGGGTATGCCAACCTGTGCCACCTCCTCTCGGCCCTTCACTGCCATGACGATTTTGACCTGGTTCGGTCCCTCAGGGAACGACGTCGGGGGCTCATTGTCTTTTCCGACGATTTCAGCCTGCTCAAGGCCCTTAAACGGGATGCCCTCCGGGATCTCTTTGTGGAGATGTCCCCTGGCTGGCAGATGGCCCGCTGCCATGCCTTTTCCCGCCAGACCGGCATCCCTCCCCTGGCTACCAACCGGGTCTATATGCTCAGAAAAGACCAGTTCCGGCTCCACCGGATCCTGAGGTCCGTCTTCCTGAACACCAAGCTCTCCAGACTTTCGACTGAAGACACCTGCCGGGAACACAGCTTTTTAAACGCCCCCCAGGACATGATCGACCAGTATCCCCACGCCCCTGCGGCCATCGCCAACACCGTGAAGGCGGCGGAGTCGGCCCTTGTGGACTGGGATATGGACCGGATCATCTTTCCGGCCTTTGACGGCCTAGACCCGGACGAGGCGTATCATCGACTCTATGGGGCTGCCATGGACGGGTGCCGGCGGCGATACGGCAGCATGACCCCTGAGGTGACGGCGCGACTGGCGCATGAGATGCGAATCATCCGGGAAAAGGAATTCGCCTCGTATTTTCTGGTGGTTGAGAACATCACAAAAATGGCGGGTCGGTCCTGCGGCCGGGGGAGCGCCGCGGCCTCCATTGTCTCCTATGCATTGGGGATCACCCATGTGGACCCGATCCAACACCATCTTTTCTTCGAGCGGTTCCTGAATCCCGGCCGGATGGACCCCCCGGATATCGATGTGGATGTACCCTGGGATGAGCGGGATCAGGTGTTTGACACGGTCTTTGCCCGATACGGCAACCGCTGCACGGCCATGGTGGCGAATCACAATACCCTCGGCCCCCGATCAGCTATCCGGGAGGTGGCCAGGGTCTTTGGCCTGACCGATGCGGAGATCGGTCGGGTGACCCGTCAGGTCGGGTTTGGATGGCATCTGAGCGGGGCATGGGAGGAACTGGCCCGTCATCCCAAGATGAGAGGGGTGGCCTTTGGCAAACCGTGGGACGAGATCCTGACCGCGGCCTTTCAGTTGCAGGGACATTTCAATCACCTTGCCACGCACTGCGGCGGGGTGGTGATCGTTCCGGATGAGATCCGGAGGCACTGTCCGGTGGAGATTGCCCATAACGGCCGGCAGGTCCTCCAGTGGGAAAAGGATTCGGTGGAGGAGGCAGGCCTCGTCAAGATCGACATCCTGGGAAACCGGAGTCTGTCGGTCATTCGGGACGCCCTCGGCCTGGTGGAGCGAAATTACGGCCAGCGCATCGATTATGCCTCCCTGAACCCCCTCAGCGACCCAAAGACCATACGGATCTTTTATGAAGGGGATACGTTCGGGGTTTTTTATTTTGAAAGCCCTGCCACCCGGCAGGTCCTGAGCAAGCTCAGATCCGGGTTTACCTTTGACCGGTATATGGCCCTGGACCACTTTCTTCTCAATGTGATCGTCACCTCCATTATCCGACCCGGCGCCAATCAGAGCATCCACACCTGGATATCCAGACTTCACGGGGAACCCTGGTCCCCGCCCCACCCCCTGCTGGGGCCGGTCCTGAAAGAGACCCTGGGGGTGATGGTGTTTCAGGAACAACTGAGCCAGGCTGCGGTTCACCTGGCCGGATTCGACCCCGGCGAGGCCGATACCCTCAGAAAGACGGTCAGCAAGAAGCATAAGGAAAAACGGCTGAGGGATTTTTATGCCCGGTTTGTCCAGGGGGCCTCTGACCGGGGGGTGGACCGGGGGGTCATTGAGGCGGTCTGGCAGATGATGATCGGCTTTGACGGGTACAGCTTCTGCAAACCCCATTCCGCCAGCTACACCCTGGTGGCCTATAAGTCGGCCTGGCTCAGGGCCCATTACCCGGCCGAATTCATGGCAGCGGTCATCTCCAACCAGGGGGGCTACTACACCACCCTCAGCTATATATCCGAGGCGAGGCGTATGGGGATACAGGTCCTCCCCCCGGATATCAACCGCAGCGAGATTCCCTATATCGGCAGAGACCGGCAGATCCGGGTCGGTCTGATGCAGTTGAAGGGCCTTTCTCAGGAGACCAGGGAAGCCGTTGTCCATGAACGGATGAAGCGGGGACCCTTTGTCTCCCTTGACAGTTTTCTCTATCGAACCACACCCCATCTCCATCTTCAGGACGTCAAGGCCCTCATCAAGGGGGGCTGTTTTGACGGCGTTGCCCGGGATACCTCCAGACCCGGACTCATGTGGGAGGCGCTCCGGTTTTTTGCCCGGGAAACGGGAAAACACTCGGACAGTCTGTTTCGCCATTTGCAGGCCCCTGCCCCGGGGCCCGGCGCCGCCGGATCCCGGGCGCCATATCCCAGGCAGGTCATGCTGCAGCATGAGGCCGAGGTCTTCGGCTTTGTCCTTTCGGTCCACCCCCTTGCCCTTTATGGGGATATCCTGAACAGCCTCGATTATGTCCGGGCCCGGGACCTTTCTTCCCGGATCGGCAGGGAGGTCACCCTCATCGGATGGCCTGTCACCGGAAAGACGGTGCATACGCAAAAGGGGGAACCGATGAAATTTATGACCTTTGAGGACCTTACCGCCCCTTATGAGGCCGTATTTTTCCCCAAGGTGTACCACAGATATTGCCATATGTTGAACGCGGCACGTCCTTATATCCTCAAAGGGAAGGTGGAAGAAACATTCAATACCGTAACCATAACGGTGAGCGCGGTTGGGTTGCTGAACAGGGGACAGAACAAAACGCGTCCGCCCTGCTAATTTTACTTGAATTTTTAAAAATTTTCATATATATGGGTCGTAACATGTTGCAGAAATCTGCACCCCGCTCCAGGTGTAGTGCTCTATTATGCGGGATTTTTTATAACTGTGTTTTTCTGGGTCTCTGTTAGGGTAGTTGTTGCCTGGCCGGGGCTCAGAAGCCGAGTGTATACCCTGTTGCACCAGCTTCAGCAGGACGCATCACAGGAAGAGGGACAGCATTTTGAGATGTAAATTCGAACGAAACGGAAAGATTGTCCGAATGGGTCTTTCTTTTAATAGCTCGAGGGGTGATCAGATGGTGACGGCGCTATTTCTTAATGAAGCAGTTGAGGCGAGTGAATGAAACAGAGTATTCGTACAGCGCTCAAGGCCTTTACCACCTCAAAAAGAGCTCCGCGTCCCACCCACGAATCTGCCCCTGTCCCGGAGGCCGCTGCAAAAGCGGCGGCGCCCACAACCTCTTTGTTCGCAGTCAAACGACTGGATGAGGTCATCGAGAGGGCAAGGGAACGGTTTCTGTCTATCCAGAACGCCAGAGGATACTGGGTTTTCGACGTGGAGGCAGACACGACTATCCCGTCGGAATACATCCTGCTTCAGCGATTTCTGGGCCGCAAGACCACCCCTGAACTCAGAGCAAAGATCGGCCGGTATCTGCGCCACAGACAGCTCGAAGACGGCGGCTGGCCCCTCTACTATGGGGGCGCGGGCGATATCAGCGCCTCGGTCAAGGCCTATTTTGCCTTGAAACAGTTGGGAGACTCGCCGGACGCCCCCCATATGGTCAGGGCGCGGGAGTTTATTCTGGGCCTGGGGGGCGCCGCCAGGGTAAACGTCTTCACCCGGATCACCCTGGCCCTGTTCGGTCAGGTCCTCTGGCGGACGACCCCTGCCATGCCGGTGGAGATCATGCTCCTGCCGAAGTGGTTCTTTTTTCATCTTCGGAAAGTCTCGTATTGGTCCCGGACCGTGATCGTCCCTCTTCTGATCCTCAATGCCAAGCACCCGGTCTGTGAGCTGCGGCCGGAGGAAGGCGTATCCGAGTTGTTCGTGGAATCGCCCCAGGACCTCCGTCACCTGGATCACCTGATCCCCCGCCATCTGATCAAAAACCTGTTTATCTTTCTGGACCGCATCCTCAAAATGGCCGATCCCCTGATCGCCAGGCCCTCACGGGAAAGGGCCATCCGGCTTGCCGAACGCTGGACCGTGGAGCGGATGCAGGGCGTGGGGGGCATCGGCGCCATCTTTCCGGCCATGGCCAATGCGGTGATGGCCCTCAGGGTGCTGGGGTATCCGGATCATCACCCCGATGTTGTCCGGGGGCTGAAGGCCATCGACGATCTTCTGGTGGATCACGGAGAGGAGGCCTGTTGCCAGCCGTGCGTCTCTCCCGTATGGGATACGTGCCTGAGTCTATCGGCGATGCTCGAGGCCGGCACGGCCCCTGAAGATGAGGCGGTCCAAAAGGCCATAGACTGGCTCTTTGAGAACCTTATACGGGTCCCCGGGGACTGGAGCTATCGGGCCCCTGATCTGGAACCGGCAGGCTGGGCCTTTCAGTTTGAAAACACCCTTTACCCGGATGTCGACGACACGCCGATGGTCCTTATGGCGCTGCTTCGGGCAGGGGCCTTGAATCAGGGTGCCCATCGGGAAAACATCAGAAAGGCGGTCAACTGGGTGATCGGCATGCAGAGTTCTGACGGGGGATGGGGGGCCTTTGATATCGACAACAACTACCTGTACCTGAACAACATCCCCTTTGCCGATCATGGGGCGCTCCTGGATCCGAGCACATCCGATCTGACAGGGCGCTGCATCGAGATGTTGGCCATGCTCGGATATGGTCGTGATTTCCCGCCGGTTGCCAGGGGGCTCGAGTTTCTCCGCAGAGAACAGGAGACATTCGGGGGCTGGTTCGGCCGGTGGGGCGTCAACTACATCTACGGCACCTGGTCTGTGCTCAAAGGCCTCGGCCGTCTGGGCGAGGATGTATCCCAACCGTATATTCAAAAGGCGGTGGACTGGTTGAAATCGTGCCAGAATCCCGACAACGGGTGGGGAGAAACCTGCTACAGCTACAAAGATCCCTCCCTGGCCGGCAAAGGGGAGAGTACGCCATCCCAGACCGCGTGGGCCTTGCTGGGGCTCATGGCCGTTGGCGAAGTGGAGAGTTCGGCGGTTCAGCGCGGGATCCATTACCTTCTCACCCATCAGGACAGTGATGGGAGGTGGGACGAACAGATCTTCACCGGTACCGGTTTCCCCAATGTCTTTTATCTGCGCTATCACGGCTATGCTCAGTTTTTCCCTCTCTGGGCCCTGGGCGAATACCGGAGACTTCGTGCCGGGAGATCCACCCGGCAGGAAGAGGTAAGCCTTGCATCGCCGGCCGGTTGGTCCTTCCCTGCATTAAAAATCAGATCATGAATCCGGCCGTAGGCCTGGTCGTTGCGTTGAATGCCGAGGCAAGGGCCCTGATCGGGCACGGCCGGTGGCAGCAGGCCGGAGGGTGTCTCTTCCGGCGTTCCCGCCTCACCGACAGCACCCATCTCATTGTTGTGCGCTCAGGCATGGGGTCGAAAAACGCCTCAACGGCCTCGAAGTGGCTGATCGGCGAAGGGGTGTCGGGATTGGCCGTTTCAGGGGTCTCAGGGGGGCTCTGTCCGGACCTTGCGCCCGGAGACCTGGTTCTTGCCGACTCGGTGATTCAAGACGATGGCAATCCGATAAATGAGACGCGGGAAGTGAGTTTTGCAGGTGTGGACAAGGCGTATGGGGCGCTCACGGACAGAAGATTCCCTGTATATCGCGGCCCCATCATTACCGTTCAAAGGCCTGTCCTTTCGACAGGGGAGAAACAGGCGCTCTTCACAAAGACCCGGGCACTGGCCGTGGACATGGAGAGTGCGGCCGTAGCCGCGGCCGCGGGGAACGCGGGTCTCCCCTTTTTTGCCTTTCGGGCCGTGAGTGATCCGGCCGCTTGTTCGATTCCCCACGATCTCTTCGACTGCATCGATCAGAACGCGCGTGTACGCCCTTTCCATCTTTTGAAAATGCTGTTGCTGAAGCGGGTCCTTATGTCCGAGCTGGTTCGAACCAAACGGGATTTTGATGCTGCCCTGGAAGGTGTGGGACGGGCATGGCACCTGGCGATCAGGGGCATCCTGCCGTCCTTGCTTGCCCCGACCGGCATGCTCGACCTGTAAATGGGCACTGGAACCGAAACGAAGCGACAACCGCCTTAACCCATTTGCGTACTTGAAGCAGATATTTTTGGGGTCAGCCTTTTTCCAAACTGTTATTCAATCGACAACCACACATCGACCATCACAAATCCTATTCGGAGGGGATATGGACCTTGAGATCTTTGATGAGATGGAGGCCCCTGAGCTCAGAAAATATATTGAGTTTCTCCTGTGGCACTACCGGGTGACCGATGCCTTTTGGTTTATTTATGTGGCCCAACACTTTGACCAGCCGACTGCTGAACGCCTCAATGAACAGGTCTGGAGTCGGGTGGCCGGCATGGCGGCAAAGGACCTTGTGCCCAGATTTGATATCCAGGAAAAGGGGCTGGAAGGGTTTGTAAAGGCGCTAAGGCTGTTCCCCTGGTGCATCCTGGTGGGGTATGACATCGAAACGTTGGAAAAAGAGGTGATTATATCCGTTAAAACCTGCCCCACCCAGGAGGCGCGGCTCAAGAGGGGATTGGAGGAGTACGTGTGCAAAGAGATGCACCGGGGGGAGTTTGAAGGGTTCGCCCGTGCAGTCGACGATCGGATTCAGGTCGAATGTCTGTTTGCGCCCCCGGATCCCCATCCTGAAGACATGTTCTGCAAGTGGCGGTTCTTCCTGAAAGAAGAGGGAAAAAACCAATAAGGGTTACGCGGTCTGCGATCTCCCGGCCCCGGTAATATATGTGTCATCCAGTGCCCCTTCAATGATGGGCCGCGTCTTTAGCGGGGGCGGAGTGAAGCTGAAAACAAGTTCCAGGAAGAGCATGGTGATCCGATAGGTGGCGCCCCAGAGGACTTCCCGTTCGTCGGGCAGTTGATGCACAAAACAGGGGAAGTCCCGGGTGACCCGCGGTGATCCCTGATTGCCCCCGATCTGCGGTCCGGGCCCCATCTGCAGACGATAACAGCCATAGCCATCCGGGTTCAACAGATCCCGGAACGGGATATAGATAATTTTTTTCACCTCCCAGTTGGGGAAGAAGCGTTTTTGATCTGTCCAGCCCGCCATGGGGTAGATGACCCGATCGAACATCTCGAGCTTCTGGCGGGGGAGGGGGCCGAGGAAGGTCACTCTCAGGGGGTTTAGGCGCATCTCCTCGATCCCTTCACGGAGGCTGGCCGCAAGAAGGAAGGAGAGTCTTCGGGCCTCTGTGGGCCGGAGGCCCTTCCAGTGCTGCCAGTAAGGCCAGCGGGCCAGGGGAAAGAGGGGAAGGCGGAGTATCCTGGCCAGATAGATGTCCAAACCCGGGGCCATCCGGCCGCCGGGGAAGCAGAGATCTCCCGGCTGCTTCACCTCTATGGATCGTTTGTTCAAAATGAGACAGGGTTCGGGAGTCACCCCCGGCCGGACGGGTTCCCTGCCTAACAGGAGCAGGACGGCAGAGGCGGCCGGGGACGCGGAGACCCCATCGGGAAAAAGGGGCGCATCGCTGTTTTTCTCCTGAAGCACGCGCAATATGTGTGCGCGCAGGGACGAAGCATTTCCCCGCAGATGAGGCATCTCTTATGACCCCTGGCAGAGACTTTGGATTCTCTATTGACGATTGATGATTGACATCGAGTTGCCGATTGCTGGTGAATGGCGAATGGTTCATAGCTCTGGCTGACGGCCGATGGACCTAAGCCCTTGTGCCTCATGCCTTGCGCCTACACTACCATAACAACCTTTGGCCCCTGTTTGCAAGAGGGCATCCGGGATGCCGGCAATTCTCATTATAAAGCAGCCTTGGAGCGCCAATCCTGTGTGAGCGGCATCTTGCCACGATGTTTGGCGGCTGGGAAGCCTCTCTTGCAGGGTAATCTTTCCATAACACAATGAGAATTGCCGTTGCGGTGCTTTCGCACGGATCCGCCAGGCTGTTTCAACTATCGGGAAAATGTCATGCCGCCAAACCCTGTTAAAGGATATCTTTATGTCGTCGGGGCCGCGGTCCTCTGGGCCTCGTCAGGGGTGGCCGGAAAGTCCCTCTTCTCCGGGGGCATCACCCCTTTTGAACTGGTGCAGATCCGGGTAACGGTATCGACGGTCCTGTTGGCCGTGGGGTTCTTCTTTTCAGACAGGACACTGTTCAGAATTCGCGGCAGAGACCTTTTCTATTTCCTTTTATTGGGCGGGGTCGCCATGGCCCTGGTCCAGATCACCTATTTTTACGCAGTCAGCAAGATACAGGTGGCTGCGGCCATCCTTCTCCAGTATCTGGCACCGATCCTGGTGGCTTTTTACGCGGTCTGCTTCTGGAGTGAACGCCTGACCCCGACCAAATTCGTGGCTCTTCTTTTTTCCCTGATGGGGTGCTGCCTCGTGGTGGGGGGATATAATCTTGATCTGCTCAGGATGAACTGGTTGGGGATTGTTTCGGCCCTGGCCTCGGCGGTTTGCTTTGCCGCCTATACCCTTTTGGGTGAGAAGGGGATGCACCGGTACACCCCCTGGACCGTGCTCTTTTATGCATTCCTCTTTGCAGCCCTTTCCTGGCACATCTTCTACCCCCCCTTTCACTATCTTCATGCAGGATACACCCTGGGTCAGTGGGCATGGATGCTCTATGTTTCGGTCATGGGGACCGTCCTTCCCTTTGCCCTCTTCTTTATGGGGATCAATCTGATCCGGTCCACCCGCGCCAGCATCACGGCAACGCTGGAGCCGATCTCCGCCGGACTCTTTGCCTATCTTTTTCTGGGGGAAGGGCTGGCGCCGCTTCAGATGGTCGGAGGGGCCATGGTGGTGGGCGCCATTGTCATGCTGCAGGTGAGGCAGGAGCGGGATGCGCTGGCCCCCGCCCTCATCAGGGCACGTCCCAACGGGACGACTCCTTGAAGGCCTTTAACCGAGACCATGATAGGCTCTTCATACAGCCTCGCCATGCTTTCCGGCTCTGTCCTGATTTCCTCCCTGATAGCTCGGGTTCCAGAACCTCAGCCTTTGACCCCCATGTCACGATCCAGAAGCGGATCTCGTCGGTGCCGGCCACCTTGAGCTTACTACGTTCATTCGAGTTTCCAGGGTTTCACAGGGTTCAAAACTGCTACCCTGCGGCTTTCTATTTTGGGCAGCATTTGGCCCAAAAAAGAAAAAAGGACCCAGGTTTTATCACCTAAGTCCTTTGTATTGCTGGTGGGCCGTGCGCGAGTCGAACGCGCGACCAACGGATTAAAAGTCCGCTGCTCTACCAAACTGAGCTAACGGCCCGATCACAAACCCTTACCTTAATACCTCCGGATCTTTCTGTCAAAGTGTTTTTCAGGAAATCAGACGGTTGTCCTGAAAATATTCAGGCGGATCAGATCCGTCTCTTCCTGATTGGGAAGATAGGGATAGTTCCATTGCCTAACGTCCGGGAGGCAATTGCCGAACGGACGGTTGCAGGCCACTTTGCCGTCCGGGCCCAGGCATCCGGTGGTCATGAAGGGTGTGCCCGATGCCACGATCTCATCGATTCTGCCGGGGGAAAGCCCGAAGTCAAGGATTTGTCCTGCCGCATCAAAATCGATGTCGTTGAAATTTATCACGCCCTCTTCAATCAGGTAACGGGCCAACTGTATCCTCAGATAGGCGGACCAGGGGGGGTGGGACATGTGGGCCAGACTGGAGCCCTCCTCGGCAAAGAAAGAGAAGAGATGACTGACGATCCCCATTCGCCACAGCCGGTCCATGAGCGATGTCATCTCCTGCTCGGTCTCTCCCATGCCCACCATGAGGTGGGCGCCCACGTGGCCGGCTCCGAAGACCTCCAGCCCTGCCTCGGCAATTGCCCAATATTTTTTCCATTTATGGGGGCCTGAAACCCCTTTTCCCCTGAATTTGTCAAAGAGCTCCGGGGTAGCGAGGTCTATGGCTACCCCGATCTTATCCGCCCCGCAGTCCTTCATTTCTGTCAGGTCCTGTTTCTCCAGGAGGGTGGGGCTGATGAGGATGGAGACGGGGATCGCCGTCTCTTGCGTGAGGCGGCGGGTCATTTGCAGGGTGTGGGCCCTGCATTTGCCATTGGTGATCATGGAGATGCAGGTCCGCGTCACGTAAGCCGGGGCCTTGTTGATGGCGTCGATAATCGTTTCCATCGAGTAGAGGGGCCATTCCACATGGATGAAGCTCTTCTCCGCATAGGTCCCGGGCCGTTTCTTGGCGAGCCCGCAGTAGGCGCAGTTGGCCGAGCATCCTTCGGGATAATGGACCAGGAGGTTGACGCACCGGTTGACCGCGCCCCGGTACATCCGTCCCCTCATCAGACCGAGGGAGAGGGCGCTGGCATGGCTCATCTTGGCATAATCAGGGCTTTGTTCTTTAGGCATGGGTACTGGTTGCTCGTTGCGCATTACTGGTTGCGGGTTCTTTGGGTTTATTGAGTTAGTTGAGTTTGTCGGGCAAATTCGCTGACTCCATGGTGTTGTCTCTTCAGATAACCGATAACTGATAACCGATTCCGCCTTTTCCTGTTGGGCTTTCAGCCTTCAGCCCCTCACGTCTTGTGTCTGATGCCTTGCGCCTTGTCACAGTCTCACCTGATTCTGTTTGGCCAACAGGATGGCTTCGGTGAGCGTTGATACATCCAGTCCATAGATCATATCGTCGTGCCACACAGCGGCGATGTTGGATTCGATGCTCTCCCTGCGGGCCGATGTCCACTTGAGGGCGTTTTCGATGCGATGCAGGTCTTCACTGGTGGAAAAAAAATCCCCTGTAATAAGGACGTGTTCAATGGAAGCGCCAGAGAGGGAGAGATAGATCTCCAGAAGACCGGCCCGGGTCTTGAGCTTTCCGACGCCCATCCTCGCCCTGGGATGCCGGTGGGAAAATATCCATTCGTCCTGGGTGTACCTTTCTTCAATCAGTCGGCGGATGGAATCCTGTTCCCATTCATCCGGGCTGTCTTCCCGGAAGGCGATGCCGAATCCCTCTTCAAAGGCGGTCTTGATCGCCTCCATCATTTCTGCGACCGGGAGGCCGCGGCCCAGTTCATCGCGAACCGTGGTCATGCGCTGGCTGAAGCAGTTATAGCCCTTGTCTTCCAGTTTGATGACCGGGGTATTCATAATGTCGGTCATCAGGCCGATATCAAAATCCACCAGGAGGCTGGTATGAAACAAGAGACAGGTGTCTGCCTCGGACGCGGCGGACAACCCCGCAATCTTTTTACCGTTTACCTCCAGATCATTTTTGGGCTGAAAACGGGCCTGGATGCCCACATGGTCCAGTGCGCCTATGAGAACCCGGCTGAGAGATTCAAATACACCCCCGACACCCTTTTTGAGCCCCGGATAATCCACGTTAATCCCCAGGCCCAGGGCCACGATCTCCGGCCCCATGATGACGGTCCCGCCGCCCGTGCTCCTTCGATTATATTGGATTTTCCGGGCCCTGCACCGATCTATCTTGAGGGCCGCCTCGATATCCTGGTATTTTCCCACAATACCGGAGGGGACAAAGGTGTACAGATGGAGGATCGGGGGCGAACCGTGCTGCGCAACAGACTGGGGGAGGGTGTCATCCACTGCCAGACCTTCGGCAGTGGAGACCGACCTCTCGAGATTTCTGAAAAGCCGCCACTCTCGGGACATGGTCTTATCCGATATCCACTGCATGGCGAAAAGACGCACGATGCACAGAAAGGAGCGTCGAAAGCCTGCAGTTCCCATGGCTGCAACAGCATACCGGTGGATTTTGACGCTTTACGAGATCATCACTATTCATTTTTCCATATTCAATACGCAATGATCATCCCTGCTCGGCCTTGGCCCGTTCTTCCTCTGTTCTGGCGATTTCCCGGTCCACAAAGTCTGAAACCGCATCGCCGTGGATCAGGTTTTTAAGCTCTGCCTGAAGATCGTCTTCATCCTCTGCGTTGATCACCAGGATCCACCCCTCCCCGTAGGGATCCGAATTGATCAGACTGGTGTCTTCCTCCAGGTCCTCATTGATTTCCGCAATTTCACCGGAAACAGGGGCCACTAATTTGCCGATCCATTTCCTGGACTGGATTTTTCCGCAGGTCTCGCCCTGGCTGACGTCATCTTCCTCTTCGGGGAGATCCACAAAGACAATATCCCCGGCCTCTTTCTGGAACATGTCGGTCATCCCGACCGTCACCTTGGTGCCCTCCACCCTGGCCCAACTGTGTTCCTCATGATAGTACAGCTCGTCCGGCATGTTGTATCCCTTGATTTCAGCCATTTTTAACACCTCCCTCAGTGATTAAAATAATTGTTCCAAAATAAAAGCCTATATGTTTCAGATTGCACCAGAGCGTCTGATACATGCTGGGTTTCTATTCAAATCGGGCCTTGACCGCCCGGGCATGAATCGGAAGTCCTTCGGCCTCGGCCAGGGTTACGACCGTGTCTTTGAGACTGGCGAGCCCTTCTTTGCTCAGATACTGGAAGGTGGGCTTCTTGATAAAGTCATCCACCGAAAGACCCGAAAACATGCGGGCGCATTGGCCGGTGGGGAGGACATGGTTGGTTCCGGAAGCATAGTCGCCCACCGGGACCGGTGCGTAGGGCCCCATGAAGATGGATCCTGCATGTCTGATCCGGTTGAGGGTGATAAACGGATCCTGGGTCAGGATCTGAAGGTGCTCTGCGGCATACTCATTGGTAAACTCGACGGCCTGCTCCATATCCCTGGCAATCAGCACATAGGAATGCCTGGAAAGAGAGGACTCGAAGATCTCCTTGCGGGGGAGGGCCTCATATTCCCGTTCGATGATCTCGCAGACGGCCGAGGCCAGTGCTTCGGATGGGGTCACCAGCACGGCCGCAGAGTCGGGATCGTGTTCTATCTGGGAGAGAAAGTCAACCGCGATCCATTCGGCATCGGCTGTATCGTCCGCCAGGATGAGGGCCTCGCTGGGTCCGGCAGGCGAGTCAATGTCCACCTGTCCGTAAACCAGCATCTTTGCCGCCGTGACATATTTGTTTCCCGGGCCGACGATCTTGTGGACCCTCGGCATGGTCTCGGTCCCGAATGCCAGGCCTGCGACCCCCCAGGGCCCCCCGACCTTGAAGATCTGATCGCAGCCGGCAATATCAGCGGCTACCAGGGTGGCGGGATTGGCGGTCATCCCTTTACCTGGCGGGGTGACGGCCACGATCCTGGCGACGCCCGCCACCTTGGCCGGAAGAACGGTCATGAGGATGGAACTGGGATATGCTGCCGTACCCCCCGGGATATAACAACCGACGATATCCATGGCCCTGCTGACCCGGCCCGCTAAAATACCCTCCGACACCTCAATCGCCCACATCTCTCGCTCCAGTTGGGCGGTGTGGAATCGGGTAATATTTTGTGCAGCGGTTTTAAGCGAGTCAACAACCCTCGAATCCACACTGTCATAGGCCTCCCTTATTTCAGCCGGGGAGACCTCCAGGTCCGCAATGGCGATATCCGACTTATGTTTCCGGTAATGGGCCAGGGCGACCGCGTTGCCATGTTTTTTTACATCATTCACGATGGTGCGCACATCTTCAAATATGGACGAGATATCCTCCATGGATCGCTCCATGACCGATTTTCGTCTTTCAGGGCTTAAGTCATCTATCTTTTCCGGTGCTATTTTCATTTTTGTCTTTTTCTCCCAGGTTTCGTAATTTCATGGTTAGGTGGCCGTGCCTCCCGGCGGAACATCCACTTGTCAACCAGGCGTAGTCCGCCATGTTATTATTGAGGATCAATCGTTCTGTCAAGGGATATAACAGGATGGTCGCCATTTTTGCCGGCATGCGGCCCAGGACTCGGTCCGGGATCCCGAATCTGTGGATGATGTGGCCGTTTCCGGTAAACACCACCATCTTACCGGGATTTTCTTTCAGGTGTCGGGCAATGTTTCGGGCCATGGTGTCTTCCCACAGGCACTGGGCCTGATAAAAAAAGTCGAAATTTTCCAATTCACCATGGGAATGGTGGGTGAATACCTCGCTCAGGTACTGACGATGGGCCTCATTATTGAGATCGATCTCCTCTGCCGCGTGGCCGCGTTCTTCCGGAGTGAGACTCTCGAGACCTGACCTGGCCACCTTTCGGACGACCCTGTGGGGAAGGTTGATCCCGATGAGACGGTTTCCCCTTTCTCGGGCCGGGACCACGAGGGGCCGGTAAAAATGATAGGGGAAGGACCATCCCTTGGCCCACCCCACCTCGTTGAGGAATTCGGGCTCATTGCTATCTTTATTAATATACCGGTCCAATGCCGGTTGCTGCGTGGTGTCGAAAAACTCCATGGCCACGGTCAGCGGACCGTAACGGCTCGTGAGGGCCTGAAGAATCTGGACCTCTATCAGGTGGTGCTCGGGGTTGTCATGCACCTCGCCGACAAAGATCAGATCGATTTCCTGTAAATTGTCCATAAGCGCTTCAAAGGATATGGAATTCCCCCTGTTGAGGTCGATGATGCGGCCTTCGGCGAAATGCCCTGGAACGCCTTCAACGGAGGCCAGGGGCGGCATTTTGGGTCCCATTACGGAACACCCGCCCATGATGAGGGAAAAGGCGATAAAGAAGAAGGGGATCGGAAGAGATTTCATATTTGAACACACCGGTGTAGGGAAATGACAATGATGTTGACTGAAGATATAGGTATCATTTACCCTTAAAAATTGCAACCCGTTACAGGTGAAGCGCGAAAGGTGACGGCTTGCGCGATCAGAAACAGAGGAATATGAGATCCATTCGCAGTGCCTGAACGAAAATCACGCCTTGGCGTGATTCAGGCACAACTGCGAATTGAGGAATTGCGAATTCCGAATTGATGGAATAGAGTTGAAATTCATAAAACCAAGTTTTCGATTCCACCCTTTTTGGATTTCCGGGTTTTCGTTCAGACACTATTTAAGTACTTGAGTTCATTTCAGGCACGCCTCAATATGAAATCCACGGATCACGCCCAATATGAACTGGACCCCAAGGTGCTGCGCAACACATTACCGGATGCGCCGGGGGTTTATCTTTTCATCAACCATGAGGGGAGGGCCATCTATGTGGGCAAGGCCAAAAGCCTCCGCAAACGGGTCCTCTCCTATTTCAGGACCAACGGTGACGCCTCGGCAAAGACCGCCAGGATGATGAAGCGGGCCAGTGCCCTGGACGTCATCCTCACCGATACCGAACAGGAGGCCTTCATTCTCGAGGGTCATCTCATCAAGAAACACATGCCCCGCTACAACATCATCCTGCGGGACGACAAACAGTATCCCTGCCTCTGTCTGGATGTGAAAACGCCTTTTCCGCGACTGGCCATTGTCAGGAAGATCAAGAAAGACGGGGCCCTCTATTTTGGACCCTTTTCCTCAGCCAATTCGGTGCGGAGCACCAAAAAGCTGATCGACAGGGTGTTCAAGCTGCGCAAGTGCAAGAACCAGGTCCTGCGCAAACGGAACCGGCCATGCCTTAATTTTCAAATGAATCAATGTCTTGCGCCATGCACCTACGAAATCCCTTTAGAGGAATATAAAGAGATCGTTCAACGGGTCCGGCTTTTTCTGGAAGGCCGCAGTCAAGAACTCATTGCGGCCCTCGAAGGAGACATGGCTGAGGCGGCCAGGAACCTGGATTTTGAAAAGGCCGCCGGTATACGGGATCAGATCCGGTCGATAAGAAAGACCGTGGAACGCCAGTATGTCGTGTCCCACCAACTGGAGGACCAGGATGTGATCGGGCTGGCGCAAAAAGACGGGATGTGCCAGGTGGTGGTCCTCTTTATCCGAAGTGGCTATCTGACAGGAACCCGAGACTTTCTCATCAAAGAAGCGAATGCGCTTTCTCCTGAGGTCATGGAGGCCTTTCTGAAACAATACTACGGAAGGGAGACCTTCATTCCAAAAAGGATTCTCATTTCCGAGCCCATCGAGGATCTCGTCCCCATTAGGGCCTGGCTCTCCGGACTGATCGGAAAGCGGGTGGTCATCCAGAGACCGCTGAGGGGCGAAAAGCGAAAGCTTACCGGGATGGCCGTCACGAATGCCGAAAATCTCCTTGTCGGCCATGCAGCAGCTCAAACACAGGACCTCCTGGCCGCCGCCGAATCCGTTCTGGGACTTGCACACCCCCCGAGGCGGATCGAGGGGCTCGACATCTCCAATTTTCAGGGGGGGTTGGCGGTTGGGACCATTGTCTCTTTTGTAGAGGGGGCACCCCACCGGGCCGGATATCGGAACTTCAGGATCAGGCAGGCCGGGATCATCGACGATTACGGCATGATGGCCGAGGTGATGAAAAGAAGAATCGCTAAAGGTCCATTGCCGGACCTCTTTCTGGTGGACGGGGGTAGAGGACATCTTGCCACGATCCGGCGTGTCTTGGAGGAACAGGCCTATGTTCGTGCTAAGACGGAAGGTTCCAAGAAAATGCGCGGCGATTTTCCAATGCCCGAAGTCATATCCATTGCCAAGCCGGACGACCCTGCCCGCGACCCGCGGGACAAGATTTATCTCCCCGGAAGAAAAAATCCCCTCATGCTGAAGGCCGGGCATCCGGTGTTGCTGCTGATGATGCGGATCCGGGATGAGGCACACCGGCGGGCGGTCACCTACCACCGGAAGTTGAGGAAAACACATATGACACAGTCTGAACTGGATCAAATTCCCGGCATCGGTAAGGAGAGAAAGGCCCGGTTACTCCGGTATTTCAAGGGGATCAACGCTATCGCTGATGCCACAATAGAGGATCTGGCGCAGGCACCGGGGATCAGCCGGGGCCTGGCAGAGGCCGTATTCTTGCATTTTCACAGCGACTGAGTGGATGGAAAAGAGATGCGACACAAAGACTGTTTCGCCCCCATTATTGAGGGAATACGTCCAGGTCATTGATCAGAAAATGACCGTCGCCGTTAAACCGGAGCGCGCAGAAAGAGGGTCACCAGGCCCAGGTAGATCAGGAGGCTGAAGATATCGTTTGTGGTGGTGACAAACGGTCCTGAGGCCAGGGCCGGATCGATATTCATCTTCTTGAGTAATAAGGGGATTGCAGAACCGATCAGACCTGAAAGGAGGATAATGGCGATAAGGGCGATGGTTACGATCAAAGCGAGCCGGAAATTCTTGAGCCAGAGTCCCACAATCACTCCAAGAATCAGCCCGCATATGACGCCGTTGATGAGGGCGACCCGCATTTCCATAAAGAGCCGCTTTCCCACATTCACGAGACCGATGTCGCCCGTGGCAAGCCCCCTGACCACCACCGTGGCCGCCTGGGTGCCCGTATTGCCTCCCATGGCCATGATGACCGGGAAGAAAAAGGAGAGGGCGATCAGCTTTTCCAGAGAGGATTGGAACTGGTCGATGACCAACGCGGCAAACACGCCTCCGAAAAGGGCCGCCACCAGCCAGGGCAGCCGTGCCCTGGATATTTTCAGGGTGGAGGCCTCTGTAATTTCCTGATCGATGACCCCGGCCATGAGTGAGATATCCTCATTCACCTCATCTTCGATCGCTTCGATGATATCGTCATAGGTAATCCGGCCCACCAGGCGATAAGAATCGTCCACCACCGGTATATTGACAAGGTCATATCGCCTGACCAGGTGAATCACCTCCTCCTGATCGGCCCTGACATTAACGGATATCACCTCCGGATTCATGATCTCGCTGATCTGCCTGTCAGGGGGTTCCAGCACCAGGTCTTTCAGCGAAATGAGCCCCACCAGTTTTTGATAGGTGTCCGTCACCCAGATATAATAAAGATTTTCCACCTCCTCCCGTTTTTCCCTGATGGATTCAATGGCATCCCTTACCGTGGCGCTGGCCTTGACAGCCACAAATTCCAGGGCCATGATGCCGCCGGCCGTGTCCTCAGGATAGGTGAGGAGTTTCTTAAGCTCCTCGGTGACCTGATCTCCGACCGCTTCAATGACCTCTCTTGCCCGATCCGCCGGGAGATTTCCCACCACGTCGGCTGCATCGTCAGAGTTGAGCACCTCGACAATTTGGGATATGGCCTTGCTGTCAAGATCCTTCAGGATACGTTCCCGAACAGGTGCCTCGATTTCCATGAGGACCTCGCCGGCCCCTTCGGGCTCCAGGAGACGGAATATGAGCAGCCCTTCCTCCCTGCCTGAATGCTCGATAACATCGGCGACGTCAGCGGGCCTCATCTGATCGAGGAGCGTTTTCAGCGTCAGGCTGTCCTGCTGATCAACGAGTCGCTTGACTTCCTCAAGCAGTCTGCCGTCGACGGGCCTTGCTTCAAAAACGGTCAAGATTGATCTCCCTCGGTTGCGACATGTTTCAATCGCTTTAATTCCTTTAAGACCAGTCGGTTCGGCAGGGACCGGTCATTTGTCTCTCCTATCATATTCTTCAAAGGGATTTCAGCCCGGCTGGCACTCTTATGACCGCCGGCAGATCCCCCCCAGGGTTTAAAGAGGCGCTGGACCATCTTGCCTGCATCGCCCCTGAATCCTGCATTTCTCAGAATGGCGATAAATCTGTCTTCATATGTGCCGGCCGCGATGCTCCATTCGGCTTCGGCCAGTTTCATGAAAAAATCGGCAATCATGACCAGGACATCCGGGCGGGTTATTTCTTCCATGTTGATATAGGCAATATCCTTTATAAAGATCACGTGTTCCATCGCAAACCGGAAGTCATTCAGCGTTTCCGTACTCATCTCCGAAGATTCGATCTTCTTTATGGTATTCATGTTGGCGAGGGGGTAGAGATACCGGAATGCATTCATATCATTGGGCGCTGATTCCCTGACAAAGTTGTCGGTATCCGTCTTGATGCCATAGAAGAGGGCGGTGGCCAGACGCGGGGAAGGGGTGATCTTGGACGCCCTGAGGTACTCGGTCAGAATCGTGGAATTGGCGCCGTAGTCCTCTTTTATGTCGATAAAGGCCGCCTCCGATGGAGGGCCCAGCGGGTGATGATCGATAATGATGTCAAAGGGATGGCTCATAAACCGTTTATGATGGTGCGGCTGGGAGTCTACAATGGCCCATCGATGAATTTTTCTCCCTCTCATGGACCGGATCCGCTGCATATTGATTTTGAGGCAGCTGATCAAGGCCAGATTGTCGGCCCGTTCAATGGGATTGATATGGAAAAGCGTTACCTTTCTCACCTTCCGCCAAAAGAGGCGCTTGAGAGCGAGGGCGCTGGCAATGGCATCTGGATCAGCGTTCATGATGATGCCCCATGTCTCGTCCGGAGACAAGATCTCCATCAGACGCTTGCATTTCTCTGCGGAGGTAACCGATTTGGGGAACGGACGATCCATAACGTTATGATAATCTCGTATTTGGTGCCTGAACGAAAATCACGCCTTGGCGTGATTCAGGCACAATTGCGAATTGAGGAATTGCGAATTCCGAATTGATGGAATAGAGTTGAAATTAATAAAATCAAGTTTTCGATTCCACCTTTTTGGATTTCCGGGTTTTCGTTCAGCCACAATTTAGGAATTCAGGAATTGAGGCATCCTGAGCGCCTGCAAGCGCATAAAACAGGGTATCGGTTATCCTGGTCGCTTTGAGCTTTCTGCTTCCAGCCTTACGCCGCCCACTGCTTTTCTGCCTTTTACGCTCCCTACGCCTTGCGCCTTATACCTTAAAAGGCTACCGCAAATATCCTTAAAATTCAATAAAAAACCGGGAAGCCCCCGCGGTTACCATGGCCATATTTTGTCAAGGTATTTCAAACTGGGCCACAATTCCTCTTCTCTGTGGGGTTCGAGGGTGACCACCGGACGGATGGGGGAGACCGCCGTAAGAAGTTTGAATAAATGGTCGAAATCGATACGCCCCTGTCCCAGAGCCAGGTGTTCGTCCTGCTTGCCGGAGTTGTCGTGCAGGTGCAATTGTCCCAGATAAGGTCCCAGAGAGGCGATCCATTCATCCATGGGAGCTTTGCCGAAAACCGCCTGGTGCCCGGTATCCAGACAAAAACCGACCCCATCATCCCTCAGATTCTCCAATAAATCGATCATGTCGTCCGGGGATTGCTCATAGACATTTTCCAGCATCATTGCAGCGCCCTCAGACCGTATGTGCCCAGCAATTTCGGACCATATGCCAAGGCTGTTCTTGAGCCAACGATCCCGGATGTGCCAGTATCGCCTGTGATCATATCCGGTGTGGCAGACCACGGTCTTTGGTCTGAAAAGGGGAATCAACCGGGTGACCTGCTCCAGTCGCTTTCGGGTAAGGTCCCTGATTTTGGGGTCCGGTGAGCCGGGAGAGAGATCCATGAAAGGCGCATGAAACGTGATGGCAAGGCCTGCCTCCTGAAGTCGTTCTGCCGCCGCCTCCATATGGGAAAGGGGGAATGCGTCCAGGGCCTGGGCGTCAAACCCGATTTCGGGATTGAGCCGGTTCGCAACGAACCGATCCAGGTAGGATTCAGAAAGCATGGTGAAGGGGATATTGATCTGGAGAAGGTCAGTCAGCGGGTGCATCATACAACGTCCTCAAGCCGCATTGACACTGCGGGTGTATTTGGATATAAGGGGATTGCATCGAAATCTTGACAATCCAATTTTTACGGGTTTTAGCTGATGAAAAAGGCACTCATGTCACCCCTCTGTTCCGGTCTCGTTATTCCGGGGTTGGGACAGATTATAAATCAGGATCTGAAAAAAGGGGGCCTGCTCTTGGGCGGGGTTTTCCTCCTTTTTATCGCGGGAATCATCAAACTGGCACACCTCGTCCATTCTATCTTCGGATCAGCAAATATGGACATCTCAGATCCTGAAATGTTAATGGCCAGGCTCAGGGCGGAAAATCTGACCCTCCTGTGGGCCATGGCGGGGCTGTTCATCCTCCTCTGGGTCTATTCCGTGGTGGATGCTTACATGGGAGGCAGGAGAATCGATGAGATGGAAGAGAGGGATCTCCCGTCATGAGGGCATACCTGATTGATGAGATTCCTGTCCAGGGGATGGCGCTGATTCGAGGATTTCTTAAAAAACACGCCATCAGCTCCAGTCTCGAGCAGATCTTCTGGGTCCGGATACCCGATGATCTCCTCAATGAAACCCAATATCTGCACACGCAGTGCCAACCCCATGTGTTTGCCGTGGAACTGGGCCAGGACTGGATCAAGCTGGAACTGTTTGTGCGCACCCTGAAAAGCATGCGATGCGACTGCCCGTCCTACTGCACGCCCAGCCAGCGGGACTTCATATTCAGGTTTGCCGACGGGATCATCGATCAACTGAACATCCGCACATAACGGGATTATTTTGGCACTGCCCCTGGAAGAATCTTCCCGATGTCACCCTTTTATTCCTTTCTTTGTTCTTGCCTGTCTCCCACTGGAAGGGCTCCTCGTGAATTTCCTGTCAAAACCTTTAACACACCCATACTCCTGTTTCAACCACAAACCCATGGATGCCGATGGGATTAGGCTTGTGGGCAAGCAAAGAAATGGCGGAATTCCCTGGTGTGGGCGACGAACTGCTGATATGCTGATACATTCTGAAGAGCGAACCCCAAAACGCCTGTCAATTCGGGATCCATCAGGAGGAAGCCTAATGATATATTATATCTATTTCGATAGTTACGGGCATGCAACAGCGGTTATCAGCGAGTTGGAATTGGGGGAAAAATACCATGGCGACCCGGAAGCCTTTTCCAGGGCGTGCGCCGATTCAGCGGCGGGTTGTCCTGTTGAACATGCCACCGGCCACGTGGGCGTCATGAGATTCGACGAGGAACACGAACTGGAGGAGTTTCTTGAATCACTCGGAGACGAGATAACCGGCTTTTACAGGTGCCAGTCAGACAGCCGGCCGTATAATTTCTGAGTCTTTTTTTACCTTTTCTTTTGACGCCTCGATGATGTCTATGATCTTTTTCCCCTGGATGTAATCCATGCTTTCACAAAGAGTGATCCCCTCGATTTTCTGGGTAATTGATGTGATCCGGTCGCACTGTTTTTTGATTTCCTTCAGGTTTTCGTTTTCCGGATCGTCCTTCAAGACCTCATCGAGAAGCAGGCACATATACTGGAGAGGTTGGTTGACTTCGTGGCATGTGGCGCCTGCGATTTCCAAGATCCCCTGAAGCTTCTCCCGCTTGAGTTGCTCCATCTGGGCGCGATGGCGGGCGGTAACATCGCGGGTGACCGCAATAAGGCATTTCTCTTCTCCATAGTCGATCACTTCCGCAGACCAGAGCACATTGCGAATCTCCCCGGATTTCATGCGAAAGTCAACCTCCATGTTCCTGACGGCGCCTTCTTTCTTGAGGGTTTCGAGCATCTGCGATCTCTTCTCGCGCTGGGCCCAGATGCCTAATTCCACTGAGCTCTTGCCGATTACCTCATGCCGTTCATAACCGGTGGTTCGCAAAAAGGCCTCGTTTACGTCGACATAAAACCCATCCTCAAGGGTGCTGATGACAAACCAGTCCGGGCTCGAACGAAAGACCTTTTTGAACTTGTCCTCGGAAATGAGCAGCGCCTCTTTAGTGAGTACGTTCTGGGTGTTATCCATAAAATAGCCCAGGGCCGCCCTGCGGCCGCCATAGGTAATGGAGGTAACTGTCTCGATGATCCAGCGGATCTCCCCATTCTTGGTGATCACCCGGTGATCATAGGTGCCCATGCTCTTTTTTTTCAACATCTGGATGGATTTTTCTCTTACAAAATCCCTCTCCTCAGGATGCACGATGCCTAATGAGTCCGTCCCCAGCAATTCATGCTCTTCATAGCCGGAAATTCTCAAGAATTCCGGATTCAGAAATCTAAACTTCCCATCTTGAACAATATAGATGCCGATAGGTGAGTTGATGAATAGGCTGGCATAAAAGTCAGGGCCTTGTTCGCAATCGTTCTCGGATTTAACGAACCGATTCCGTGCGTGTTTTCCTATTTTCATTTTTCCACATATCTCCTTCATTCAAGATTTTCTGGATTGTCCTGGTCAATAAATCAGGTTCAATCGGCTTTTCCATCAGGCCTTCCGGTGAGTTTGGGCGAGGACCGACGCTGTTCAGCGAGGGATCCGAGTGCCTGCCGATGAGGGTGCTGAGATCGGATGCAACCTGTGGCATATTGCTCACAATGACCACCGGGATGTGCTGCAGCTCAGGGTCCTTCCGGAGTTCCTTGAACAGACGGATTCCGCTCTTTTCCGGCATAAGAAGGTCCAGGAGAATAAGGTCCGGTTTTTCGGACCGGGCCATGGCAATGGCGGTGGCGCTGGACAAGGACCAGATGGTGTCATAGTCATGTGCTTTCAGAATGCACCGGAGAAAGCTGATTGAATCGGGATCATCGTCAATGATAAATATTTTCTTTGACATAGGGGTTTTTCTCTCAGGTCCACGAAAATCAGTACCACCCTGGTTACCGCCCGGGCGGCCCCATCAGCGGGGGGTAACATACCACAAGCCTGATAGGTTTGAAAGTGCAAATCCATTCCTGTGGGGAGGTCGCCCCATATATCCAGAGGACGCGAAAGGACGGAGGAGAGAGGGATATGCCCTCCGCGTGCGGCTGGGATGAAGATCTGTTGGTGCATCTTCCTGAATTTTCAAGGAAGATCGATGGTGGCGTGTGAGAACCTGGAGGGAGGAATTATGGTCTTTCCGGATGTATGGCAGGAGTGCGGTATGATACACAGGCAAGGGAAAAAGGTCTCCTGATCCGCTCATTCAGCGGTGAGGGAGCGCAGGACCCTGGCATATGTCTCCCTATTCCCCGAAAGATCTTCAGGGGCATTGAGACCATACAGAGGTGATCCCCTCCATGTTCATCCGGCATGGACCGTTATCTTCTTGATGCTTTCGCGGGCAGCGGGCGACTTGGGCAATGTTATAGACAAGACACCGTCCTTGAAAGAAGCCTCCGCACCGTCGGGTTCCACCTCGCAGGGGAGATAAAAACTTCGTTTAAAAGACCCATAAAAGCGTTCAGACGTATAATAGTCTCCCTTCTTCTGCTCTTGTTGCATCTTTTTTTCTCCCCGGATGGTGATCCTGTCATCCGTCAGGGAGACATCGAGGTCGTCCTTATCCACACCGGGCAATTCCGCTGTGAGTCGAAGGGCCTCATCGGTTTCATCCATATCCACACGAGGCCAGTTCATCCCCGAAACACCCATTGCCGGGTCCCACGCACCTTTGCCTCCGGTGAAAGGCATTGGGTAACTTCTGAAGAAGTCTTCGAAGAGGCGATCCGTGGCGTTACGGAGTTCCAGGAACGGCCGCTCCCATTCATCCGGCGGATATTCCGGATACCTGTCAACGCGCACAGGGAGGGAAGAACGCCTTCTCCTACCCTTTGGAATGATATCCTTGACCCGCTCCGAGAGATGTTTGAACTCCTGAAGGAGTTCCTGGGCAGAATCGCGCACCTCCTCCCCGCTGCCCTTGAGTTTATCCCTGACCTTATGGGTGAGTTCGGTGACTTCCTTTCTGAGGCTGTCAACGGCTTCCCGGATCTCTTTGCCCGCCTCGTCCAGCCTTTCCTTTGCCTTTTCAGATACAGCCATTACACTCACCTCCTTTCGACAGTATATAAGCGTTAAAGGAGACGTTTTTTCATGTGAGCGGCTTATCCCTAGAGCGGCGATCGCATAAGGCATGACACGAATGTGATGCATTAAGTCGCCGCTCTGAGGAATTGCCGGGTTCATCAACTCTTAACCGCGATCCTGCGGGGCGTTGCCGCCTCGACCTTGGGAAGCTGCAACCGAAGGACCCCGTCCTTGAGTTCAGCAGCAATCTTTGCCTGATCAATGAGCTGCGACAGGGTGAATTGCCGGTAATATTTCCCGGTCCGGTACTCCCGAATCACATCAACCTCGTCCGTCCCTTCAGGGGGCTTGACGTCGCCATCCAGGGTCAGCATGTTGTCCCGAAGGTCAATGTCCAGGTCTGCAGATTTCACGCCGGGCATATCGGCCAGGAGGGTGATCTCCTTTTCGGTTTCAAAGATATCCACCGCAGGCGTGAAAACCAACCCCGGCCGCGTTTGCTCGGCAGGCGTGGTCAGTTCTGATTTTTCCTTTACCTGAATCGATTTGCTCTCCGTATCCGTCATGTCGTATCCCTCCTTTCTATGTCAGGATGCCTTTACGGCGATCTGCCTCGGTTTTGCCTCTTCCGCTTTCGGCAGGGTTACCGTGAGGACGCCGTCCTTACAGCTCGCCTCCACCTTACCCGTATCCAGTTGGGCAGGGAGGCTGACGATCCGGCTGAATTTTCCGGCATCCCTCTCTCTTCGATGATACTGTGCCTTTTCATCTTCAGCAGGGATCTTCCTCTCACCGGAGACAGAAAGGGTATCCCCTGTCACAGAGAGTTCCAAGTCATCTGCGTTGAGACCGGGAAGCTCGGCGCGGACATAGTAATTGTCTTTATCCTCGGTGATGTTCATGAGAGGAAAGACACCGGCTGCAGGCGTGCTCCACAACCGTTCGCCTGCGCGCCCACCGGAAAGCAGTTCCATCTGCCTTCTCAGCCGTTCCATCTCTTCAAATGGACTCGTCCAATCCCATGTAGGCCAACTCGCTGTTCTTCTCAATAACATGGATCATCCCTCCTTTCATCTTACAATTGGTTAGTTTGGTTGATGGTGAAAAGCCCCAAAAACAGCATCGTCTTCAAGACTCTTCCGAAGCTGCACCGATCCATGAATGTTACAAAATAAGTAATTCGAAATTCGAAACTGTCAAGAGGAAGTGTGAAAAATTTTTGACCTCCATGGCTGAATAAAAGGGTCAAAACGATTCGAACGAGACCTTACAGAGGACGCATCTCTCCATACGGGCAATCGGACATATCTTGGAGCGGGAAGTGCTCATTGCTTCCAAAAGTCTTTCCGATGGTTCTTTTCAGTTCCCTGAGGTTGGAACATTTTTCCAGAAGACAATCATTAACCGTCAACCCCCGATCGGGCTGACCGTTCGAATAGAGTGTGGACAGAATAACCGGCAGATCATCGCAAAGGTTCCGGATGTCCTGGAAGAGATCACTCCCGTCGTTTTTTCGGGGAGTGATATCCACCACCACGAGATCAGGTCTCTTTGTTTCAATCAGTTCCAGAAGTCCCGGTCCGCCCTGCCTCGTTCTCACATCGTATCCTTCCTCGGCGAGTTCATCTGTATAGAGCAGCCGGATAGCGACGTCATCGTCGTCGACAACAAGAATCCTGTTCACCTCACCCTCCCGTGGAGCACGCTCAAGCGCATCGATAAATCATTGGCGTTCAACCCAACCCGTTCTCTGGCCCCTGATAGGTGAATATCCTCTGCGAATCTGCGTTCACTCCCATCTACCTTGCAAATGCATAGAATGGACCCAAGAAGAAGATAGGATGTTTTGATGTTTTAACCTATCGAGATATCTTAAGAAGTTTTAACCGGAGATACGTTTTCAGCGGAGAGGGTCGCGGTCTCCCCTGTCGAAAATTTTTACGAAGTGTAAAATTGAAATAAAGACATGCTAACCATCGGTTCAGGATCATTTCCAGAAGACGCGGGCGTCAGGAAACAGGCCGCTTTCTTGCCTGAGGAGGGATTGTTTGGAGAGAAGCCCGTATGCACAATTCGAGGAAACGGAAGAGGGCCGTCGTAAGTGGTCACAGGGGGCCTTTCAGGGCTTACCCTTGAACCATCGATAGAGGGCCTGCTCCAATTCCCATCCGGCCGCAAGCTCTTGTCCAACGGCAGCGAGCGTGAGGTTCATCACGCCGGACCCGAGTCGTATCTTAAGCGTGGGGCAGAAATAGTTGAGGCAGAACGAATAGCGGGCCCGCAATCGACATCCTTCTTTTCCCAGGAAGAAACACTGACCCGGCAGCTCCCGGGATCGGGGGAGATCGGCGGTCAGCAGGAGATTGGTGAGAAGGAGCATCGGATCGTACCATGTCTCCACCTCCTCAAAACAGCAACTCCCCGTTTTTCCGGCGCAGAGACTGCAGGCGGCAGCCACTCCGGTCTGTCGCACCGTCTCCTGGCTATGTTCTATGGCGGAATTATAGCGGTCCAGGAGCCGCTGCATCCCGGACATGGCGAGAACAGCCTCTCCATGTTCCTGATAGAGGCCAAAAGCCTCGTCCATGCGACGACAGACGATATTTTCATCCTTTTTCTGGATTACCACCATCCGGGTTAACGACCCCACCTGCTGTCCGGGGACAGCATCAACTGCAGAAGTCCAGTGTTTACAGGCTTCAACATCCTCAGTGTCTCACACCTTGAATCCCGCTGCCGAGGGATATCTTTGCCTTTACGCCACCTTAACCGAAAGGGGCCCACAGCCGCAATCAAAAAGGCAATGGCGCAACTCCCGGAAGTTTTACAGGCACTTACCCATAGGGCACCAACTTCTCGGCAGGTTGTGGGGGATTATTTTCAAAGGGCCTAATCTCTTCCAAACGCAATTGGATTCAGCTGATAACGACCCCTGCGCGGGATGGCGTCAATCATGGTGAAGAGCGTATTGGCCTTTCACAGTTGTTTTAGAGAATCGATCGAGATGCACCTTTTTTGTTTTCGGGAAAGTCAAACTGGGGTACTATCGGCTATTGTCAATCCGCCGGACCCTGTTCCTTTCCAACCCAACCCATAAGGAGCACTTGAAGATGGAAGAGATGAAGAGACTGCTGATGGTGACCGCGGCCGGACCTGACCGGCCCGGAATCACCGCGACCTTGACAGGTGTCCTGGTAAGGCACGGAGCTGAAGTGGTGGATATAGAACAGGCATCGCTGCAGAGCCATCTGGGACTCTACTTCCTCCTTGACCTGAGTCGCGTTGAAATCGGCGAGGACAGCGTCATCAAGGATCTTCTTTTCGAGGCAAACAAGCTTCAGCTGACACTGAATTTCCGGCTGTTTTCAGAGGCTGAAGTCCGGGCCGTCAATGAGCGCAATCTGTTTGTCCTGACGCACTTCGGCGGCACCCGGGGGCTCTACGCGCTCTCCAGTATACTGGGTGAGGAAAGGGTCAATATCCAAACCATATCCACGGTCACCCACCATGGTGAAACATCCATGGAGATGGTCATCAATGTAAACGAAGCCCCGAACCTGAGCCGTCTCAAAGAAAGGATCATGCTTACGAGCCGGGATTTGGGAATTGACCTTGCCCTTCAGAAGATGGAGGCGTACCGGAAAAACAAGCGGCTCGTGTTTTTTGATATGGATAGCACCCTGGTAGACATGGAAATTATTGATGAAATGGCCCGCAGGGCAGGGGTGTATAATGAGGTAAGTCGGATTACTGAAAAGGCCATGAGGGGAGAATTTGACTTTGAGGAATCGCTGAGGCAGCGTGTGGCGCTGCTGAAGGGATTAAAGGTTGAAGCTCTCAACGAAATGAAGAGCCACATCCCTTTATCAGATGGTGTGGAGGAACTGGTCGCTACCTTGAAGTGGCTGGGTTACAAGCTGGGCGTGGTTACCGGGGGATTTGATTTTTTTGCAGACCCTCTCAAGGAGCAATTGGGATTTCATTTTTGTTATTCCAACCGCCTTGAGATCAAGGACGGGGTCCTGACCGGAGCAGTTGCAGGCGAGGTCATTGATTCGGCATGGAAGGCCAGGATCGTCAATCAGACCGCCTGCGACGAAAAGATTCTTCTGGACCAGACCGTGGTAGTGGGAGACGGGGCCAATGACGCCCTGATGCTGGGTCAGGCCGGACTCAGCATCGCCTACAACGCCAAGAAAGGTCTTGAGCAGTCGGCCGGGGCATCGATCGGAAAATCACGAATGAAAAACATCCTTCACTTCCTGGGGATCACCGAGGAGGACGTCACAGAGGCCTTAAGCTGCCGGCCGTAATCGGCATGTATTGAAATTTTACTTAATTTCGTTGAAAATGATGGTGATTTTCGGTACAAGGACATGCAGGAGCTCTTATGGCGGTATGGGGGCCAGGGGTTGGATTGTCCGATGCCGCCCAAAGCGTGTGGAGCGGACCCTAATTGATGGAACAAAATTTACATTAACAGAACCTCTTCTCATATTTCACTGTTTCTGATTTCCCGGGTTTCCGTTCGGGTACTAATTATTCCACGGGGGGGGGACATGATCCAAGTTACGGTTGCCGGTGCTGCCGGCCGGATGGGGCAACGAATCATTCATATGATTCACCAGAATCCGGAAACAACCCTGAGCGGCGCATTTGAACATGCCGGGCACCCGTGTGTCGGCCAGGATGCGGGCCTGGTGGCCGGTGCTGGAAAACTGGGCATCACCATAGGAGATGCGATGCAGAAATCGATCGGGAAGGCGGATGTGCTGATCGATTTCACCGCGCCCCAGGCGACCCTCGATAATATGAGGGTTGCCGCCGATAATGATCTGGCCATGGTGGTCGGGACCACCGGTATCACCGGAGACCTGTTGAAGGAGGTGGAGGCCCTTGCCGGAACACTCCGATGTGTCCTGGCCCCCAACATGAGCGTGGGCGTCAATGTCATGTTCAAGATTGCCGGGGAGATGGCCCGGATCCTGGGATCAGATTATGACATGGAGATTCTGGAGGTGCATCACCGGCTGAAAAAGGATGCGCCGAGCGGAACGGCCATGCGGCTGGCCCGGATATTGGCCGATGCCTCCCACAGGGACCTGGAAAAGGTGGGGGTGTACGAACGTAAAGGGATGATCGGTGAACGGACCGATGAGGAAATCGGCATTCAGACCTGGCGGGCCGGAGATATTACCGGAGAGCACACAGTGATGTTCGGCGGGATCGGTGAGAGACTGGAACTGACCCACAGGGCCCATAACCGGGATAATTTCGCCAGGGGGGCGGTAAGGGCGGCCCTATGGGTGGTCCGGCAACCCCGGGGCCTTTATGACATGCAGGATGTGTTAGGGTTGAAGTGACAAATGTTAAGTGACTCACGCGGATAACCGCCGCCAATCCCGCCCAAGCGGGACTCACACCCCAGTACCATTTTCCGAAGCTACGGGGTAAACAAAGACACAAAGCACACAAAGGATTTTTTTGAAAATAAACGGGAACATGCCCTTTTCTCTGTGTTCTTTGCCTGCCCCGTGAAACCTTTTCTGTGTTGTTTCACTCGGGGTGGCTCCGCCTGCCCTGTGAAACCATTTTTTGCTCTTGTTTCACCGGGGTGTGAGTCTATAGAATAAGGCGTACTGAGATACAAACAGATTTTCTTGTTTTTTGTGCCAGAAAAATTGGCGATAAGGTACTAAAGTTGCGCAAATTAGGGAATGAATAATATGAAACTGTTTGAGAAGGCCCAACGATTAAAACAACTCCCACCCTATCTGTTTAAGGAGATTGACCGGAAAAAGGCCGAGGTCAAGGCTAAAGGGGTTGACATTATCGATCTGGGGGTGGGAGATCCTGATCTGCCTACCCCTCAGCACATTATTGAGGAGATGAAGCATGCCATAGATGACCCGGCAAACCACAGGTATCCGTCCTATTCGGGCATGAACGATTTCAAGGATGCGGTCGCCGGGTGGTACCGGGAGCGGTTTGGCGTGAATCTGGATCCGGAAAAAGAGGTGGTCTCGGCTATCGGAAGCAAAGAGGGGTTGGCCCATCTTCCCTTGGCCTTTATCGATCCCGGCGATGTCGCCCTGGTTCCCACCCCCGCCTATCCGGTGTACCATATTGCCACGCTCTTTGCCGGGGGAGACTCTTTTTTTATGCCGCTGTTGCACAAGAATAACTATCTCCCCGATTTAACGGCCATCCCAGAATCTATTGCAGAGCGTGCTCGGATCCTGTTCATCAACTATCCCAATAACCCGACTTCCGCTGTCGCGGACATGTCATTCTTTGAAGCGGTGGTGGCCTTTGCGCGGAAGTACAATATCATGGTCTGCCATGACGCGGCCTACACGGAAATGGCCTTTGATGATCACCGACCCCCCAGTTTCTTACAGGCAGAGGGGGCCAAAGAGGTGGGCATGGAGTTTCATTCCCTATCCAAGACCTATAATATGACCGGATGGCGCATCGGGTTTGCTGTGGGGAACCGGGAAGGGATGGAGGGTCTGGGGGCAATCAAGAGCAACATCGATTCGGGTGTGTTTCAGGCGGTTCAACGGGCCGGGATAGCGGCCCTAAAGGGGGGTGATACCTGTGTGAGGGAGATGACACAGGTTTACCAGGGGCGTCGGGACATTATGGTTCAGGGCCTAAGAGATGCGGGATTCGAGGTGATGTCTCCCAGGGCGACCTTCTATCTGTGGGTAAACGTGCCGCAGGGGTACACCTCTACGCAGTTGGCGACCCGGTTATTGGAAGAGGCAGGGGTTGTGGTGACCCCGGGCAATGGGTTTGGTGACCCCGGAGAGGGATATTTCCGGATCGCACTGACCCAGAAGAAGGAGAGACTGTCAGAGGCCCTGGGCCGGGTGAAGGGAATGAGGTTTTAAGTGATCCAAGACCCTTCATTCGCGATTGAGACGGCCTATATCGGGATCGGCTCGAATGTGGGAGACACATTGAACAACTGCCGTAAAGCAATTGAATTGATTCATCAAATCAATGGATGTACGGTGACGGGCAGGTCCGCCTTTTATCGGACGGAGCCGGTGGGTGCAACATCGCAGGACTGGTATGTCAATGGCGTTATCCGGATTGAAACAATTCTCGGCCCCCATGAACTGCTGAAATCCCTGCTATCCATTGAGTCCGCCATGGGGAGGATCCGACGACAGAAATGGGAACCCCGAGTCATCGATCTGGATATTCTTCTCTATGGGGACAAGATAATAGAGGAGAGTAACCTGAGGATACCGCACCCGTTGATGCATCAAAGAAGGTTCGTCCTCATGCCCATGGCTCAATTGAATCCGGGATTGATCCATCCGGTAGAGGGGAGGAGCATGTCTGAACTGATGGACGATCTGAGCGTGGCAGGGCAGACCGTTATCCTGTTGAGCGACAACTGATGCGATTTCTGATTCTCATACTTCTGGCCTATGTGGCATATCGCCTGGTTAGAAGATTTCTGGGCCCGGTTCAACACCCGCCGGATCAACATACTGAACCGTCTCCTGAAGGCGGATTGATCGACGAAATGGTCCAGGACCCGTATTGTAAGACCTATATTCCAAAGCGAACCGCGGTCAGACGGGTCGTGGCCGGCAGGGAATATTTTTTTTGCAGCGAGGCGTGCGCGGACCGGTTTGAAATAGAGGCGGAAGCGCATAGCGAAAATTGATAAATTGAGAATGTGGGAATTGAAGGATTTGGAATATTAAAACAGGGGGATATATGAAATTTTTTATAGATACGGCAAATATCGAAGAGATCAGACAGGCCAGTGCATTGGGCATGGTGGACGGCGTGACCACCAATCCGAGTCTGGTGGCCAAAGAGGGAAGAGAATTCAACGGACTCATCAGGGAAATATGTGACATGGTTGAAGGCCCGGTGAGCGCAGAGGTGGTGGGCCTTGATGCGGAAGGGATGGTGAAGGAGGCCCGGGACCTGGCCGGGATCGCCGAAAATATAGTGGTAAAAATCCCTTTGATTGAAGAAGGTCTGAAGGCCGTTGCCGTATTGGCGCGGGAAGGGATCAAGACCAATGTGACCCTCTGTTTTTCACCAATCCAGGCGTTGATGGCCGCCAAGGCCGGGGCCGCTTACATCAGCCCTTTTGTCGGGAGGCTGGATGACATCAGCCACGTGGGAATGGATCTGGTTGAGCAGATCCTGACGATCTATGAAAACTACGGATTTGATACGGAGGTGATCGTTGCCAGCATTCGCAATCCGATCCACGTGTTGGATGCGGCCCTCATGGGCGCCGACATCGCCACCATTCCCTTCAAGGTGATTCAGCAGTTGGTCCGGCACCCGTTGACAGAGATCGGACTGGAAAAGTTCCTTGCAGACTGGAAGAAACTAGGGTGAAATCATTTTCTTCACAGATATGCCTGGCCGTCGCCCTGGCCCTTGCGGCGTCGCTCTCTATGGCTGTACCCGCCCAGGGGGAGATCTACCGATATGTGGACAAGAACGGGGTATGGCATTTTACCAACATTAAGACCGACAGCCGCTACCGCATCTTTGTCCCGAGGTCCCGAAAGGCCCTTGGCAAATATCTTGATGATTATCGGGGAATTATTCATCAGGCCTCCACGCAGTTCGGAATTGAGCCGCACTTCATCCAGGCCATTATCAGGGCCGAATCGGGGTTCGATCATCAGGCGGTTTCTTCCAAGGGGGCCCAGGGACTCATGCAGCTGATGCCCGGCACAGCCGGGGATATGGAGGTGTCGGACCCCTTTGACCCGGAAGACAATATATTTGGCGGCGTGCGGTATCTCAGCCTCCTCCTGAAGCGATTTAATGATGACAAGATCCTGACCCTGGCTGCCTACAATGCAGGGCCGAATTGCGTGGAATCTCATAAGGGGGTCCCCCCGTTTCCCGAGACCCGGGAATTTATAAAGCGGGTGATGCGGTATTATGAAACCTACCAGGCAAAGACCCGATAAATTCCATGTCAGGCCCCCTGTTGAAACCCCCCTCCAAAATCGGCTGTGCCTTTGCCCGCTATGGAAGGAAAACCCTGCGGGCGATCGGACTGGGGATGGCGCTCACAGGGGTCTTCCTTGTTCAGCCCCCTTTTGCCGGCAGTAAACAGAGCCTCCCCTGCCTGGCAAACATCACCGCAACAGATGCCTTCCTGATTGCAGACCCGCGTGGAAGGATTCTCCACCGGAAGAACGAAAAGAAGAAGTTCATTCCGGCATCGACCCTCAAGGTGTTGACCGCCCTCGCAGCCCTCGAACAGCTCGGGCCGTCCTACAGGTTCCGAACGGAATTCTATACGGACGTTTTTCACAACCTCAAAGTGAAAGGATACGGCGATCCCCTCCTGGTCTCGGAGGTCTTAGAGGAACTGGCCCATGTCCTTTCGTCGAAAATTCACAGATGTCGATCGGTGATTCTGGATGGGAGCTATTTTTCCACGGAAATCGCCATACCGGGCTGCAACGGGACAACCAACCCCTATGATGCCCCGGTCGGGGCCATCTGTGCAAATTTCAATACCGTCGGATTTCAACGGGACAGAAATGGAAAGATTGTCTCTTCAGAAAAACAGACGCCACTGATTCCCTTTGCCAGGGATCGGATACGGTCTCTGGGCCTGAAGCCGGGTCGCCACACGTTTTTGTACGATTCCCAAAGTGCGGCCTGTTATGCAGGGGAATTGCTCCTTCATTTTTTGAGAGAGAAGGGAGTTGCGTGCGACGGTTCCGTCCGTTCTGGGAGGGTGGGGCCTGACGATTTGCTGGTGTATACCTACGAGTCGGTCTTCCCCTTGGAAACGGTTGTTCAGAAGATGCTGAAATCATCGAGCAATTTCATGGCCAATGAACTCTTTCTGGTCCTGGGCGCTGCAACATACGGGCCGCCGGCGAGCTTGACCAAGGGGATTGAGGCGGTCACGGATTTTGCCGGAACAAAGATCGGACTGCAGAACATGAAGATCGTGGAGGGATCAGGGATTTCGAGGCAGAACCGCCTCTCCGCCCTAGACATGCTGGCTGTCTTGAAGCGATTCAAGCCCTACAGACGTCTCCTCACGGAGAAGGATCAGGTTTACTATAAGACCGGTTCACTCAGGGGAATCCGCACCAGGGTGGGGTACGTAGACGATGGTCTGGGCGAGTATTACTATTTCGTCATATTTTTCAACCGGCCCCACGACAAAATGAATGCCATGCTGGATTGCGTAAAAAAAACGGTCGCTCGTCAGCGTTGAATATGGCTTACACATAAAGGCCCCAAACAGATGCCACTATTTTCTGAAAAGCGCTTCGAGTGCTTCTCTGGCATCCGCTGCCCTGTCCGGGATGGAAAGGGAAGAGCCTCTGGGTACAAAATAGTTGCAGAAGTTGGCCCGTTCCTTATCGATGACCCGTTCGGCCATCACCTCTTTGCACTCGTTGTAGGCGTGATGGTCATAGAAGTTGCACTGCCTGCAACACCTGAGATCTCTCGAACAGTGAGGACAGATGTCCCTCCTCATCACCTTGTCCTCAACAGTCACTTTATGTCCACAAAAGGCGCATTGCATGGTTCTTCCCTCCATTCTTGGGTGTCCGAACAAAACGACCGGACAAGATTTTGACAATTCAACCGTTAAAAACTAATATGGATGCGTATACCAAAAGGACTTTTAATTTTACAGGGGCCGTCAGAGCACCCCGTCAGCGTAGAGACAGCCGTTTCAGATGACTTTAAACAAGGCACGCTTCACCTTGCTGGACCATACCGCCGATATGGGGATAAGGGTGACAGGCCCGACCCTCAGCCACCTGTTCGAGAATGCGGCCCAATCACTGATGCAGATAATGATCAAAGAGAGGCCGGCTGCAAACACATCTGTTCTCAGGCTTTCAGTCAGCGGAGAAGACCTCTCCGATCTGATGGTGCGATGGCTGGGCGAAATCCATTATCTCCTAGAGGGCGACAACACGGTGGTCATGGATATCGATATCGATTCCATCACGGAAACCCGGGTTGAAGCCACGCTGCATGTTGTTTCCTTCAACCCGGAGCAGCACGAGGTCGTAACCGAAATCAAGGCGGTTACCTATCATCAGATCGAGGTCGCCCGCAGGGGAAACAGCTGGCAGGCAACTGTCATTTTTGACCTGTAACCCCGTGGCCTCTGCAGGCGGATGGGGCCAACACCCAATAATCCACTTACGGCGTCATGAAAATCACACTTGAAAAAATAGACGATTACCGTTGGCTGATCCCACAGACCGGGGCCATGCGCGTCCCGGGGCTCGTCTTCGCGAACAGCGAATTGATACGGTCGATCCAGGAGGATCAAAGTCTTACACAGGTGGCAAACGTGGCCATGTTGCCCGGCATTGTGGGCCATTCACTGGCAATGCCGGACATTCACTGGGGATATGGCTTTCCCATCGGCGGGGTCGCGGCCTTTGACCTGGACGAAGGCATTGTTTCACCCGGGGGCGTCGGGTATGATATCAATTGCGGGTGCAGGCTCATGACCACCCTGCTCCACGGCCATGACATCCATCCCCTGATGAAAGACCTCGTCTCTGCCCTGTTCAGGAATATTCCAAGCGGCGTCGGATCGAGGAGCCCCATACACCTCTCCAGATCGGAAGAAAACCAGGTCGCTGTAACCGGGGCTGGCTGGGCCGTTAAGAGGGGCCTGGGCACACCGGAAGACCTGGAGAGGACCGAAGACCATGGCACCCTGGAGGGGGCGGATCCATCGGTCCTGAGCGATCGGGCCGTCAAAAGGGGAGCCGATCAGCTGGGGACCCTGGGGGCCGGGAATCATTTTCTCGAGATTCAAGTAGTCGATCAGATCTTTGACCGGGAAAAGGCCCGGCAATATCATCTTTTTGAAGGCCAGGTGACGGTTTTCATCCATACCGGTTCACGCGGATTCGGGCACCAGATATGCGACGACTTCTTGAAGGAGATGAGTAAGAGCGCTCATGGAGGACGCGCGTCTTTCCAGCTTCCGGACCGACAGTTGGCCTGCGCCCCCTTGACATCGGACATCGGCCGGCGCTACCTGGCGGCCATGGCATGTGCGGCCAATTACGCCTGGGCCAACCGCCAGATCCTGATGCACTGGACCATGGAGACAATTCTGAAGACACTCTCCCTTCGCCCTGAGGAGCTGGGTATGAACCTTCTCTATGATGTCTGCCACAATATTGCCAAGGAAGAGGTTCATCTGGTGTCCGGAGAGGCGACCAGGGTCTGCGTGCATCGGAAGGGTGCTACCCGGTCCCTCCCGCCCGGCCATCCTCTCCTCCCCGAAATCTACAGGGCTACGGGCCAGCCGGTACTCATACCCGGAGACATGGGGACCCATTCCTATGTCATGGCTGGGGCGCCGGGGGCAATGGAGCGCAGTTTTGGCTCCAGTTGCCATGGGGCCGGCCGGGTGCTGAGCCGGACTCAGGCCGTGAAACAGGCAAAAGGGCGCGCCATTCACCGCGAGTTGGAAGATAGAGGCATTATTGTTCAATCCAGAGGCATACGAACACTTAAAGAAGAAATGCCGGAGGCCTACAAGGAAATATCACAGGTGGTTGACGTGGTTGAGGGCGCCAACCTGGCTACAAAAGTCGCCCGGGTGAGACCTGTGGGTGTCATCAAGGGGTGAACTTGTCATCGGGAGCACGATGGATAGTGCAACAGTGCTCTTGGATGTTCGATTAAAATCATATAACAGGATATTCTTTCAGGTCAAGCACAAAGTGCAGAACGCCGGGCCGTAAGGGTTTCCTGTTTTCGACCGTCAGACCCATGAAAAGGGGCGCAGGGATGTTGCTGATGGATGGGGCCGACGGACTGCAGGGGAGGAATTCATGCCAGTTGAGGTCATAAACGGAATAGACATCTACTATGAATGTCACGGTGACAATAAAAATCAAGATGCGATCGTGCTTCTTCACCACGGCTTCGGTTGCACCAAGATCTGGAAGGAAATCTACCCCGCTCTTGCGGACAGCGGCTATCGGATCCTTATGTACGACCGGAGGGGGTACGGGCGATCAGAAGAAGGTCCCGGTTTCATGGATTTTTATGTG
The DNA here is from genome assembly GCA_021737785.1 of Deltaproteobacteria bacterium. Lineage (NCBI taxonomy): Bacteria > Pseudomonadati > Myxococcota > Myxococcia > Deltaproteobacteria bacterium. The sequence continues at coordinate 6,182 of JAIPDI010000033.1, read as the reverse complement.
AGCGATCGTTTCCGGAGCGAGAGCGTCGCGGAAATGAGGGCCCTGGTCTCTGCCGTCGGCATGGAGCGGTTTCATGTCATTGGTCAGTGCGAGGGCGGCGTGGTGGCTGCGGATTATGCATTAATGCACCCGGAACAGGTCAAGAGCATGGTCATTTCGAGCACCCAGTGCTTTAGCACCGTCCCGATGACGCAGAAAAACGCGTTGGATTTCCCTAAGCCCTTCAGTGAGTTGGAATCGGAACTTCAGGCGAAGGTGAAAGAATGGCACGGCGACAAGGCGGCGCCGCTCTTCGATCAGTTCCGTCGATTCGGAGGGGCCTATGGACGGGATATCTTTGATTTGAGGCCTGTTTTGTCTTCAATCGAATGCCCGACCCTGGTGCTGTATCCGGATCGCAGTTCCATTTTTGAGGTGGAACAGGGGGTGGCCATGTATCGCAGTCTGCCCAAAGGAGAATTATCCGTACTCCCGCGCTGCGGTCACAATACCTATCAATACCGCCCTGAAGACTATGTCCGTATCACCCTCGATTTTTTTGACAGGCATGATGCCCAAGGCAAAAAGCCTCCCTTTGAAATGGCCGGCATGTCGTGCCTGGCAGTGAAGACACCTTCGGGGAATTGAAGGTGTGCGAATCTGAACGCGGAACTCGGAACGCGGAGCGGGGAATGGTGAAGGGTCCAGACCGAACGCCCTGGAATCAAAAAAGGCCCTGAAAGGCTCCCCTGAGATGGCTTGCGAAATTCCATGGGAGCGTTGCGTATGGCTGGCAACAAGGCGGTCGGATCAGGCACAGGGAACGAACATGGAATGTCCAACGTCCAATAAGTTAGTATCCAGTATCCAGAATCAAGTATCCAGAATCCAGTTTCACACGAGAAGGGGAGACAACCATGGACACATCAGAACTCGTGGACAAAGCGGAATTCGTCTATAACCAATTGAGACTGAAGACACTTCCGGTCGGGGTAAAGTTTTTAAAGCATCAGGCGGACTTGCCCGAAAAGGCCCGACGCCCCGCGCTGTTTTTAAAAAAGAAGATTACGATCTGTCAGGCGATGACCATGGCGAGACTATACGGCTGGCAGATGGGGATTACCGGCGAAGACGTCGTCTGCATCCTGGCCTCACTGGCCTTCGGATTTACCTCCGCGAAGGATCCGCGAAAGGAGATGGCCGAATCCTTCTTTGAATCCATGTATAAAAGCGATATGGAAAAGACCGTCAAGGAGGTGGATCAGATGTGTTTTCTTGACAGGAACGAATATCAGGCACTCCTCCTCGCCCCCCTTCGGAAAATCAGCATGGTCCCGGATACGATTGTCCTTTATGGCAACCCTGCCCAGATGTCACGAATATTGCAGGCAGCCACCTTTGACAGGGAAGAAAAGATCCAAGGTCTTTTCGGGGGCAAGGTGGAATGCCCGGAATACCTGATCCGGCCCCTGAAATCAGGGAACCCGAGGATCGTCATCCCGGGACCGGGGGACCGCATATTCTCCATGACCGGTGATGATGAGATGATTTTCGCCATGCCCTTTTCTTTCCTGGACAGGTTTATGTTGGGCCTTCGGGAATCAGGAAAAAAGGCGGGCGCCCGCTATCCCATCCCCTATTATCAGAATTTCCAGCCGGAGTTTCCAGCCCATTACCGGGCATTGGGCGAAAAGTACGGGGTATAGCCCGGGTGTTCGATCGGCCATCACCGGGATGGGACGGACCGTCTACTCTCTTTCACCTGGAAACAGAATGCGGAACGGAACGTGAGCCAGGACTATCACACCTTTAAAGGTCCGAACGGCGAGTTCAGTTACATCGACTGGGGAGGTTCGGGACCCCTGGCCCACTTCTCCCATGCGACCGGGTTTTGCGCGGAAACCTATACTCCCATTGCAGAGAAATTGTGCCAGCGGCTCAGAGTCGTGGGCATGGATGATCGAGGGCATGGAAGAACACCCGCAGCCGCGCATCCTCAAGATCTGAAAGACTGGAATGTCTTTGCAGATGATCTGGAACGATTCTTGAGCCATTTAAAAGCGCCGGTGATTGCCATCGGTCACTCGCGGGGGGCCGTAGCCGGCCTTCTTCTGGCGTTGAAGCGGCCGGACATGATCCGTGCCCTTATTCTCATGGATCCCACGATTCTTCCCTTTTCATGGATGTGGTGGTGGTTTCTGGCCAAAAAGACCGGCCTGGCCCGGTTTGTCCCCATTGCGGCCCGGGCAGCCCGAAGGAATCCGTTTTGGCCCGACAGGGACACCCTCTTCAATACCTATAAGGCAAAGCATCCGTTCAGTTCCTGGAAAAAGGGTTTTCTTGAAGGCTACATTCGGGGGGGAACAGCGGAGACGGAGGATGGGGCTATCCGCCTGTCCTGCGATCCTGCATGGGAATCTCGCTGTTTTTCGGTCTGCCCCCACACTATCTGGCGACATATCCCTCATATCCATCAGCCCATTCTACTTATTTACGGCGCCGCATCAGACACCTTTCTGGCCCCGGCGGTGAAGCGATTCCACAAAAAGGCGCCGCACGCGGTGATCCGGTGTTTGGACAACACCAGCCATTTCGTGCCAATGGAGCGACCCGACCAAACAGTGGAGGCCGTATTCAGGTTCTTGGAGGAAGAGAGGCTTCTGTGACGCGTGAGATGCAGGAGTAACTCCCTTATGCCTCCGGCCGCTTCAAAGAAGAGGGGTTCCGGAAGGAAAATTTGACTCCCGGTCTTCATGTGGAGAACGGTTCTTGTCATTGACAATCTTCTCGTTATGTGTCACATCCTTCCCGGGTCAGGCAGCAGGGGAGGGAAACACGGTTTTCCAGCCCCATTCGTAAATTCAATGGGAAGAGCGATATCACCCATTCTACGGGTGCCGGCTGTCATCAGGAACAACAGGATGATGAAAAAGGGCATATTCCAACTCATTCTCCTCTTGTCATTGGCTTGCCTCTGTACCGGGGGAGTTCTGTTTGGAAAGTATGTGCTTCAACTTCCGTTCCGGGCTTCTAATGATGTCCTCCACCGGGAAGAGGCGCCGTTTACCCTCGATTTTATGATTCCCGGTGGCGTCTACGTGGACGAGAAGGCCACTATCGGCGACGTGCTCAAAATGAAGGTGAAAAGGACCGGTGGACTTTTTGAGAGATTGCTCGGCACGGTTTCCGACCAGATCCCTGCCCGTTACAGGCATCTGGGAAATGTGTTGCTCTTCTTTTTCTGGAGCCTTTGTGTCCTGACTTTTCTAAGGGTTTTTACGTTTATGGGATATGGGAGGGCTCTCAGGGTCAGCCTGTTATTCGGGGGCATTGTCTATTATTTCATGCCGGATCTCGCGCCCGGACCCGGCGATGACATCGTATTTGTCCTGTGCCCGATCCTGGTGATCCTGATAAGATTTTATCTGGGTCAAAGGAAAAGGGACAAAAAAATGGCATCACTTTAGCATTGTCCCACCTTTTGCCGTGTTTCAGAAGCGTGAAGGCTGCCGGGGGGCGAAGCCCGTCATCCTGGAGAAACTGACCCGGAATCGTATTGCCTTTCCGGCCTGGACATGGACCTAAAATGGCGCAGTGACATCAATCGATCTGAATCCGGTTTCCCGCTCACCCACGAGAAGCGTGGCCGCGGATGCCGACATCATGCGTAAAGGGATTGTCAGATGGTAAAAAATGTGGCCCATGAAGCCTTGCAGCATCGCATCAAAGCGCTTGAGGAATCCAATAAAAATCTGGCCTTCAGAAACAAGCAGTTGACCTCACTGATCGATAACAGCCAGATGGGTATTGTCGTTCTTGATAAAGATATGCGGATCGTTGAATGCAATGAGGCATTTGAACGGCTCTTTCTGTACGAACTGGATGAGATGAAAGGCGTGCTGTTGGATGATCTTATGGCGGATCAGAATCACCCTGAAGAGGCCGTCTCCTATACCACTACGACCCTGACCGGCAAGCCTGTTCAGGGGACGGGACGGCGCAGACGGAAAGACGGTGCATTTATCGAAGTCAGATTCAATGGCGTGCCGGTAACCGTCGACGGAGAAGTGGTGGGCACTTACGGCCTGTATGAGGATATGACGGCGCTAAAGGCGGCGGAAAAAGCCTTGACGGAAACCGAACAGGCCTTCCGGGCCCTCCTGAATGCGGCTACGGATCCGGCCTTTCTGTTGGACCCCGCCTACAGGATTCTTGCGGTCAACGACGCTGCTGCGAAAAGGATCGGATACCGCCCGGATGAACTTATTGGAAGGCATCTCCCTGACCTCTTTTCCCCTGAGATCGCCGGAATCAGAACTGCCAACCTGGAGAAGGTGAGGAAGACCGGAAAACCAGTCAGGTTCTTTGAAAGTCGGGACAACATGTATTTTGACAGCCATTTTTTCCCGATTACCGACGAAAACGGAGAGGTATCGAAGATTGCCATCTTTGCACGGGATATTACCGGGCAACATGAGGCCGAAAAGGCCTTGAAGGAGAGCGAGGAGAAATACCGGACGATCCTTGAAAGTATTGAAGAGGGATATTATGAGACCAATCTGGCCGGCGACTTTACTTTTTTTAACGCGTCGTTGTGCAGGATCTTCGGCATCCCGGAGAATATATTGAAGGACATGAATTATCAGGAAAACACGGGTGAGGAGTTTGCCAAGAGTCTGTATCGCGTATTCCATGAAGTGTATGCGACAGGGAGGCCGGACAAGGGGGCGGAGTACGAGATTTTACGGGATGACGGAACGCATTTGTATGTGGAGGTGTCCGCATCCCTTTTAAAGGATCATGGAGGGAATCCAATAGGCTTTCGAGGCATTATCCGGGACATCATGGAACGAAAGAATGCCGAACGGGAAAGAAAGCGACTGGAAGCTCAATTTCATCAGGCCCAGAGGATGGAGGCCATCGGCACCCTTGCGGGCGGGATCGCCCATGATTTCAACAATCTCCTGATGGGCTTGCAGGGGAATACTTCCCTGATGCTCCTGGACAAAGATCCGGATCATCCCGATCACGACAGACTGAAAAATATGGAACAGTACATACGGGATGCGGCCGATCTCACCAGGCAGCTGCTGGGCTTTGCACGGAGGGGGCAATATGTGGTGAAGTCCACCAACCTGAACGAGCTCATGGACAAGAGTGCAAAGATGCTGGGCCGAACAAAGAAGGAGATCTCCATCCATACGAAATACCAGGAGGACCTCTGGCCGGTGGCGGTGGACCAGGGACAGATCGAGCAGGTCCTGATAAATCTCTTTATCAATGCCTGGCAGGCTATGCCCGGAGGCGGGGACCTTTATCTTGAAACGGAAAATGTTGTCCTGGACCAGAACGATGTCAATGCGCTTGCCCCGGTTCCGGGCCGGTATGTAAAGATGACGGTTACGGATACGGGGGTGGGGATGGATCAGAAAACGCTCCGGCGAATATTCGAACCCTTCTTTACGACAAAGGGGATGCGGAGGGGCACAGGTCTGGGCCTTGCGTCGGCCTACGGTATTGTAAAAAATCATGGCGGTTTCATCAAGGCCTACAGCGAACTGGGGACCGGGGCGTCCTTTACCATCTTTCTGCCGGTCGGTGAGGAAGAGATCGCCACCCGTTCGGCCCAGGACCATGACCGGGATGAGATGCTGAGGGGAACCGAGACGGTGCTGCTGGTGGATGACGAGGATACGATCCTTAAAATCGGGGCGGAGCTTCTGAAGAAACTGGGATACACGGTGATCCTCGCCAATAGCGGAAAGGCGGCAGTGGAGATGTTGGAAAACACAGGGGCCCTGATCCCTGACCTGGTCATCCTCGACATGATCATGCCGGAAATGGGAGGGGGCGAGACATTTGATCAGCTCAAGGCGATCGACCCTGGTCTGAAGGTCCTCCTCTCCAGCGGATACAGCATCAACGGTCAGGCCAGGGAGATATTGAGGCGGGGATGCGACGGCTTTATACAGAAACCCTTTAACATCTATAAACTTTCCCGTACACTTCGAGAGATCCTGGATAGAGGTTAATACCTTATCGCCAGGTTTTCTGTCGCGAAAAGCAAGAAGATGATTGTGAGAGGGTGACGTCTTTAATTTGGAATAATGGAAGTATGGAATGATGGAATAATGGGTTTAAGGAAAAAAACCTTTTCTGGGTGATCCAGGTTCCTTTCCCAACCTTCCATTATTCCAGTATTC